>DATMZZ010000073.1:0-9557 GCA_035573175.1 Allostellaceae bacterium | reverse complement strand
TCGCGTCTGCCATCAGTCTAAGGGGTGCCCATGGCGCACGTCTAGCGCGCTTACTCGGTACCCATTTTGCCACGGACTTCGTAGGCGTGACCCTGCGACCAGCGCTCGAGGAATTTAACTAATTCAGGGTCCGGCGGGTCGGGCAGGGTGACGCGCAGCTTCACGAACTGGTCGCCGCTGGTACCGTTCGCCGTGATGCCCTTTCCCTTGAGGCGTAGAGTCGCGCCACTATTTGATCCATGTGGCACCTTCAGTGCCACTGCGCCGTGGATTGTCGGCACAGTGATGGTCGCGCCGAGCACGGCCTCGACCAAGGTCACCGGGATATCGACATGGATGTCTTTATCCTTTCGGGTGAAGAGCGGATGCGGCTCTATGTCGATCTCGAGGTAGATCTCGCCGGCCTTCGCGTCCTTGAGGCGCAGCTTTTGTCCGGCTTCGATCCCGGCCGGGATTGAAATGTCGACGCTGCGCCCATCAGAGAAAGCGACGCGGTGCTTACCGCCGCGGGCTGCTTCGAGGAAGCCGACCTTGATCTTTTGCGCCGTTGGCTCGGCCGAAGCGGCGCTTTTGCGGCCGCGGCCAAGGAAGTCGGCGATGATGTCGTCGAGACCGGCGCCGAAGCCGCCGCCGCCGGCCCCTGCGCCCGCACCTGTTGCCTGATGGGCGCGCCCGCGGGACCCTGCGCCGCCGGCAAAGCCGCCACCGAAGTGACTGCCGCCGAACGGACCGGCGGCGCCGAAAGGATCGCTGCCGCCCGGGCGGAAGCGCATCTTCTCGGCGCCGTCCGGGCCGATCTCACCGCGGTCGTAGCGCGCGCGCTTATGCGCATCGGTCAGGAAATCATAAGCGGCGGTGACTTCCTTGAACTGGGCCTCGATCGATTTCTTCCCGGGATTGAGATCGGGATGGAGCTTCTTCGCGAGCTTGCGGTAAGCGCGCTTGATATCGTCATCCGAGGCGCCGCGCCCGACGCCGAGCACAGTATAGGGGTCTCGCATTTGTCACATTTTGCCTGGAACGCAGCACGGCGGCAACGGCCCAAGGTTTGAATCGTTGCAAGCCTCGCATTATCCTGCCGCAAGATGAGCGTTGTGCCCGTTGATGCGCCGTTCGAGCATTTCGCGCGCTGGTTCGCCGAGGCGAGGGCGAAAGAGCCAAGCCTGCCCGAGGCGATGAGTGTCGCGACCGCTACCCCGGAGGGCGTGCCGTCGGCGCGCCTCGTCCTCCTCAAGGATTACGACCGCCGCGGCTTCGTCTTCTATACGAACACCGAAAGCCGCAAGGGCGAGGAAATCGCCGCCAATCCGCGCGTCGCGCTGTGCTTCCACTGGAAATCGCTGCTGCGCCAGATCCGTATCGAAGGCCGCGCGGAATTGGTCACGGACGCCGAGGCCGATGCCTATTTCGCCTCGCGCGCACGCGGCGCCCAGACCGGCGCCTGGGCTTCGGCGCAGTCGCGGCCTTATGGCGAGCGCGCCGAGCTCGAGAAGCTCGATCGCGAGGCCGATGCACGTTTTGCGGGCGCGCCGGTGCCGCGCCCGCCCTATTGGACAGGCTACCGTGTCGTGCCCCATTATTTCGAGTTCTGGGAGGATCGTCCGTTTCGCCTCCATGACCGCTTCGTCTATCGCCGCGATGGCGGCACGGGCGAGGGGTGGCGCATCGAAAGGCTGTTCCCATGACCCAGTTGCCGAGTAGTGAACGCAAGACCCTGCTGTTGACCGGTGCCAGCCGCGGTATCGGTCATGCGACGGTGCAGCGCTTTTCCGACGCCGGCTGGCAGATCATCACCACGTCGCGCGAGGCGGTGCCGGCCGAATGCAAGCGCGATCCGAATTGGACGCATCACATTCCGGCCGATCTTGCCGATGTGAAACAGGTCGATCGCTTTCTCGCAGAGGTACGCGAGCTGCTCGGCCCCAACGGGCTCGATGCCTTGGTCAACAATGCCGGTGTCTCGCCCAAGGCATCGACGCATGAACGGCTCGGTGTGCTCAACGGCGACGTTGCGGATTGGCATGAAGTCTTCCAGCTCAATTTCTTCACGCCGCTGCGCCTGGTGCGCGGGCTGATCGAGCCGCTGACGCGCGCGAAAGGCACGATCGTCAACGTCACCTCGATCGCCGGGCATGCCGTGCATCCTTTCGCCGGCTCAGCCTATTCGACCTCGAAGGCGGCGCTCTCCGATCTGACGCGCGAGATGGCGGCGGAGCTCGCACAGCGCGGCATCCGCGTCAATGCGGTCGCGCCGGGCGAGATCGAGACGGCGATGCTGTCGCCCGAGACCGAAACACTGATTCCGCGCATCCCGCAGCGCCGGCTGGGCAAGCCGTATGAGGTCGCGTCGACGATCTTCTATCTGTGCTCGCCGGACTCGTCCTATGTGACAGGCACGGAGATCTTCATCACCGGCGGCCAGCACCTCTCCTGAGCGAGGCACCATGACCCGTCCGGTCTTCAATATCGCCGATCTCACCGAATTCCGTGAGGTCGGCCATAACGGCCAGGCGATCGGCGTGACGCGGCCCGATCAACGCTATGAAGCGCGGCTCGGCGCGATCTCGACCAAGATTGGCGCGCAAAAGCTCGGCTACAACCTCACCATCGTGCCGCCGGGCAAACGCGCTTTTCCGCGCCACAGTCACCGCGTCAACGAGGAGATGTTCTTTATCCTCGAAGGCGAGGGCGAGCTCATCGTCGGCGCCGAGCGCCACCCGGTGAAGCGTGGCGATGTGATCGCCTGTCCACCGGGCGGGCCCGAGACCGCGCATCAAATTCGCAATACCTCGGCCAGCGCGGAGCTCAAATATCTCGCGATCAGCACGCGGCTTTCGCCGGAGGTCGTCGACTATCCCGATTCCAATAAGACCGGTATCTATGCCGAATTCATAGGAGCCGACGGCAAGCCGCAACTCACGCGCTTCCTCACGCGCACTGGCGCGACCCTCGATTATTGGGAAGGCGAATAAGCGGCTTTAAGCGACGCGGCGGATCGGCAGCCGCGACCACACATCGCTCATCGCGGCGACGAGGCGATCGATATCGGCATCGGAATGCTGCGGCGTCGGCGTCAGGCGCAGTCGCTCGGTACCATACGGCACGGTCGGGAAGTTGATCGGCTGCACATAGATCGCGTGGCGATCCATCAACTCGTCGCTGGCTTCCTTGCAGAGCCGCGCATCGCCGACCAGCACGGGCACGATGTGGCTCTGCGACGGCATGACCGGGAGGTTCGCCTCTTTCAGCCTGCGCATCAGCGTTGCCGCGCGCTCCTGGTGCCGCACGCGCAGATCGCTCGCAGCTCTCACATGGCGGATGCTGGCGACCGCGCCGGCGCAGATCGCCGGCGGCAGCGAGGTCGTGAAGATGAAGCCCGGCGCGTGGCTGCGGATGAAATCGACGATGTTGGTGGAGGTTGAGACATACCCGCCGATCAGGCCGAAAGCTTTCGCCAGCGTGCCTTGGATGATATCGACCTTATCGGTGACACCATCGCGCTCGGCGATGCCGCCGCCGGTCGCGCCGTAAAGTCCGACCGCATGAACCTCATCGAGATAGGTGAGGGCACCATAGCGATGGGCCACGTCGCACAGCTCGCCAATCGGCGCGATATCGCCATCCATCGAGTAGACGGATTCGAATGCGACCAGCTTCGGCCGGTTCGGGTCGATCGCGGCGAGGCGCTTGGCGAGATCGGCCGGATCGTTGTGGTTGAAGATTTGCTTCTCGGTGCGGCCGTGGCGGATGCCTTGGATCATCGAGGCATGGTTGAGCGCGTCGGAGAGGACGACGCAGTTCGGCATCTGGCTCGCCAAGGTCGCGAGCGCCGCTTCATTCGCGACATAGCCCGAAGTGAAGATCAGCGCGGCCGGCTTGTTGTGCAGCGATGCGAGCTCCTGCTCCAGCATCACATGGTAATGCGTCGTACCCGAGATGTTGCGCGTGCCGCCGGCTCCGGCGCCGGCCTTCTCGATGGCGTCATGCATCGCCGCGCGAACGTCGGGATGCTGGCCCATGCCGATATAGTCGTTGGAGCACCAAACGGTGATTTCGCGGTTCGCCGTGTGGTCATGCGCTCGGGGAAAGGCGCCGGCTTTGCGTTCGAGATCGGCGAAGACCCGGTAGCGGCCTTCGGCCCTCAGCGCATCGAGCTTTGTCTTGAAAAAACCTTCGTAATCCATCGCTTAAGCGACTCCAGCCGGCAGCCCCCAAACCGCCGCGGCAATTATAGTCCTAATGGTGCTTGCTTCCAGCCCCGCGGATGGGACCGGTTGTCGCGGCTCGGTTAATGCGCCGGTAGGCGCTATGCTCAGGAGACCATATGGCGGGAGGCAGCATGGCAGCCCCGGTCCTCCTCACGAACATACGGATTTTCGACGGCACCGGCGCGGCGCCCTATCCCGGCGAGGTGCGGGTCGAAGGCCAGCGCATCGTCGCGGTCGCCCCCGCGCCGGCGCCACTCGATCGCTCCGGTGCGACGGTGGTCGATGGCGGCGGTGCGGTGCTGATGCCGGGCATGGTCGAGGCGCATGCGCATCTCTCCTGGCCTTGCGCCTATGACCGCATCATCCTCGACGAGGCCATCCCGCCCGAGGAGCATCTGCTGATCACCGCGCGCAATGCGCGGATCACCCTCGATCACGGCTTCACCAGTGCCTATTCCGCGGGCTCGCTCGGCACGCGCTTCGAGATCGCGCTGCGCGATGAGATCAATGGCGGCTGGCTGCCCGGGCCGCGGCTCAAAGCCTCATCGATCGAGCGCGCGCCGGGCCAGGTCTTCGGCATTCCGCAAACCCATGACGAGGGCCATGGGCGCGGCGCCGTGGCGATGCGCGCCTATATCAAGAGTTGCGCTGAGCTCAGGCTGGATTCCATCAAGCTGCTGCTGTCGGGCGACGACATTTCACGCCCAACGGCTCGCAAGAGCTCGCCTATGACGAGGACGAGGTCGCAGCCGCCGGCGATGAAGCGAAGAAGCAAGACATCTGGCTCGCCTGTCATGCGCAAGCCGCCGCAGCGGTGAAGCTCGGCCTCAGATACGGCTTTCGCGTGCTTTACCATTGCAGCTATGCGGATGCCGAAGCGCTCGACATGCTGGAGGCGAAGAAGTCTGAGATTTTCGTCGCTCCGGCCGTCGGGTTGGCGCATGGCGCGATCCATGCCGATCCGTCGCTCAACCTGCCCGAAGCGCTCATCCAGCGCGGCCACAAGATCCTCGCGCTCCAGCGCGCACTGGTGCCCGAGCTCATGCGCCGCGGCGTGCGCGTGCTGCCGGGCGGCGACTATGGCTTCCCGCACACGCCGATCGGCCGCAATGCGCGCGATCTCCAGTTCTTCGTCGAGGATTTCAGCTTCACGCCGGCCAAGGCGCTGATGGCGGCGACCAAATGGGGCGGCGAGATCATGGGGATGGGCGACGAGCTCGGCCTCGTGAAAGAAGGCTATCTCGCCGATCTGCTTCTCGTCGATGGCGATCCGACCGCCGACGTCACGATCATGCAGGACAAGGATCGCCTCAAGATGATCATGAAAGACGGCGCCTATCACAAGGCGCCGCCAATGCCCCGGTCCTAAATACCGTCATTGCGAGCGAAGCGAAGCAATCCAGTCTGTCTCAACCACTGGATTGCTTCGCTTCGCTCGCAATGACGATGGTTAGTAGCGTCTAAGCACTCGCGAGCTGAACCGAGACTTTCTCCAGCGCGTCGCCGAAACGGCTCCAAATTTCGTCGATCTCGGCCTCGCTTATGATGAGCGGCGGGCAGAAGGCGACGATGTCGCCGCCGAGCGGCCGGATGATGAGGCCGTTCTCCTGCGCCGCATTGGCGATCAGGGCGGCCGCGCCGCGCTGCGGATCGAACGAGGCTTTCGTCGCTTTGTCGCGCACGATCTCCAGCGCGCCCAAGAGCCCGAAGCCGCGCGCTTCGCCGACGAAGCGGTGCGAGGCGAAGCGCTGCAGCCCTTCCTGGAAATGCTTCGCGACGCGCTGCACATGCCCGACAATGTCGCGCTCCTCATAAATCTTGAGCGCTTCGAGCGCGACGGCGCAGCACACCGGATGACCGGAATAGGTGAAGCCATGCGCGAAAACGCCGATCTTGTCACTCTGCGTCAGCATCGCCTGATAGATCGGCTCGGAGACAATCGTTGCCGAAAGCGGCAGATAGGCCGAGGTCACCGCCTTGGCGAGCGTCAGGATGTCGGGCTTTAGTCCGTAAGTCTCAGAGCCGAACATATTGCCGGTGCGACCGAAGCCGCAGATCACCTCATCGGCGATCAGCAACACCTCGTGCTTCTTGAGCACCGCCTGCACCTTCTCGAAATAGGTCTTGGGCGGCAGCAGCACGCCGCCGGCGCCCATCACCGGCTCGGCGATGAAGGCGGCGACGGTCTCGGGATCCTCGCGCTGGATCTGCGCGTCGAGACTCTCGGCGAGGCGGGTCGCATAATCCTCCTCGCTCTCGCCGGGCTTGGCGCCGCGATAGAAATGCGGCGCATCGGCGTGGCGGATATTGGCGATCGGGAGATCGAAATCGCGATGATTGGCGGCGAGGCCCGTGAGGCTGGCCGTCGCGATCGTCACGCCGTGATAGCCCTTGGCGCGGCCGATGATCTTCTTCTTGCGGGTGCGCCCGAGCGCGTTGTTGTAATACCAGACGAGCTTGATCGCGGTGTCGTTTGCCTCCGAGCCGGAATTGTTGAAGAACACTTTCGACATCGGTACCGGCATCAGCGTGATGAGGCGCTCGGCAAGCTCGGCGACCGGCTCGTGCGATTTGTTCGCGAATCCATGATAGAAGGGCAGGCGCCGCATCTGCTTCGCCGCTGCCTCGACCAGCCGCTCATTGTCGAAACCGAGCGCCACGCACCAGAGGCCGGACATTGCTTCGATGTAATCCTTGCCGCTCTCATCCTTCACATGGACGCCATGCCCCTCGACCATGACCAGCGGACCTTGGCGCTGATGCTGACGGAGATTGGTATAGGGATGGAGGTGGTGGGCGATATCGATACTGGCGATCGAATTGCTGCGCGGCATTTCTTGGCTCTCGGCTGAAACTCCGGCAATATTGGTCCGGCTGCTATGCCGGTCAAACGCGTGCGACCGTTTTTCTCTGGGGGGAGAGTCCCATGGCGAGCAAGCGTGCGCAAACCACGGTTCTGCCGAAGCGCGAGGAGCTTGAGCCGATCGAGCGCGCCTCGCGCGACGAGATCGAGGCGCTGCAACTCTCGCGGCTGAAATCGACGTTGCGTCACGCCTATGACAATGTCGCGGCCTATCGCCGGAAATTCGACGACGCCGGCGTTCATCCGGGCGATCTGAAGAGCCTCGCCGATCTCCGGCGCTTCCCGTTTACCAGCAAGGCCGATCTACGCGATAACTATCCTTTCGGCATGTTCGCCGTGCCGCGCGAGAAAGTGCGCCGCATCCACGCCTCGTCAGGCACGACCGGCAAGGCGACGGTCGTCGGCTATACCGAGCGCGATCTCAATACTTGGTCCGATCTCATGGCCCGCTCGCTCCGGGCGGGCGGATGCCGGCCGGGCATGCGCGTTCATGTCGCCTATGGGTATGGTCTCTTCACCGGGGGGCTTGGCGCGCATTACGGCGCCGAACGTCTCGGCATGACCGTCGTGCCGATCGCCTCGGGCATGACCGAGCGCCAGGTGCGGCTCATCACCGATTTCGAGCCCGAGGTCCTTTTGGCGACGCCGAGCTACGTGCTCGCCATCCTCGACGAATTCCGTCACCAGGGCATCGATCCGGCCCACTCATCGCTACGCATCGGTGTTTTCGGAGCCGAGCCCTGGACCAATGCGATGCGCAACGAGATCGAGGACTCCTTCGATATTCATGCCACCGACATGTATGGCCTCTCTGAAGTGATCGGCCCGGGGGTCGCGAGCGAATGCGTCGAGACCAAGGACGGGCTGCACATCTGGGAGGATCATTTCCTGCCCGAGATCGTCGATCCCGCGACCGGCGAGCCGCTGCCGGACGGCGAGCGCGGCGAGTTGGTCTTTACCTCGCTGACCAAAGAGGCGATGCCGGTGATCCGCTATCGCACACGCGATCTGACGCGGCTGCTGCCCGGGACGGCGCGCCCGATGCGGCGGATCGAAAAGATCACCGGGCGCAGCGACGACATGATGATCGTGCGCGGCGTCAATGTCTTCCCGAGCCAGATCGAGGAGCTGATCCTCGCCGATCCGCGCCTCGCGGCGCATTTCTTTATCGAGCTGCGTCGCGACAATCGGCTCGACGAGATCACCGTGCATGTCGAATCGCGCGAGACCAGTGTCGATGACGCGAGCCGCGACAGTGCCGCGCATGACCTCGGCCAGCGCATCAAGGCGATGATTGGCATCAACGCGCATATCAATGTCGTGATTCCCGGCGCGATTGAGCGCTCGGTGGGGAAGGCGGTGCGGATCCGCGATTTGCGGCCGAAGAATTAGGCGACGCTTTTCGCAAGATCGCGAGAGAAATTCAAAAGGGGTAGTCGTCTAAGTCACCTTTGTGCGCTAAGAGCTACTGATTCTTGATTTAGGATGTCGCTGATGGCCGCGAAGAAGAAACCCAAGAGCAAGGCGAAGCCGAAGCGCCCCGTCGCCAAGCCGAAATCCAAGACAAAGCCGGCGTCCAAATCCGCGGCTAAGCGCGTTCAGCCCAAAGCGAAGCGTGTGGCGGCGGGGCCAAAGAAGGTCAAGCCGCGTGCGGTTATCGCAAAGCCGCAGCCGAAGGCAAAACCGGCGGAAAGTCCGAAGCCTGTTCCCGTCGCGCTGCCGCCAGCTCCTCTTACGCCAACTTCTCCGACGCCAACTCCTCCGACATTCGTCGTGCGTCCCGGCTTGCAGAAGCGGGCGGATATGCCCCCCATCGGCGTCGTGCGTGTAACGGACGGCTATCAGCTGATCGAAGAGAGCACATTCTATTCCGCGCCCGGGCGCGATGAATACGTCCAGCGATGGGAGGCGCGGGGTTATACCTGCCGCTTCACCCCGACGACCAACGGAAGCTCGCCGGACTAGCGCCGCTCAGAGCTTGCGCTGCGCCGCGTTCCAATAGCGCTCGAGATTGTCGATCAGCGCCGGGCTGAAATGGCATTGCGCCTGCTCGCGCGCATAGACAGCCATGTAGCGGCGGAAGAGATCGAGCGGTTCTTGGGCGACGCGCAGCGCGCGGCGATTGCCGGCGGCGCTGACGATGCCTGAGCTGGTCAGACCTTCGACCACGCGGTCGACGGCGGCCTCGACGCCGTCCGGCGGCGCGATCTCGTCGCAGATCAGCCGGCCTTCCGGCGTGTCGCAATCGAGGCGCCGGCCATAAAGGATCGCCTGGCGCGCGATGCGGTCGCCGACGAAACGCGGCATGCGCAGATTGGCGGCGCCGGGAATGATGCCTTCTTTGCGCGCCGGGAGGGTCATATAGGCATCGCTCGCGGCGACGATGTAATCCATCGCCAGCAGAAGCTGGCAGCCGCCGCCGATCGCGAAACCGTCGACGGCGGCGATCCACGGCTTCTCGATCGTGTCGCCGTTAATCTCGTCGG
>DATMZZ010000072.1:0-2096 GCA_035573175.1 Allostellaceae bacterium | reverse complement strand
GAACGCATCGGTCGCGTCGCGGACGAGCTTGAATTGCGGAATGAGATCGTCCGGCGGTTCCGGGCGGTGGGCCTTGTACTGGTCGTAGATACGGTTACGGAACGTCGTCCGCGCGCTGTCGAAGACGACGGCGAGATGGTCGGCCGCGGTATCTTGCAGAAACTTGTAGAGGATGTTGCTGAAGCCGAGCACCGCCCCGACCGGCGTGCCGTCGGCGCGCGTCAGCGGCGGCAGCGCGTGATAGGCGCGGAAGATGTAGCCCGAGCCGTCGATGAGATAGACGTGATGCGGCTTGCTCAAGGTCTCAGGAAGCCGGATTCCGCGATTGGTCCATCGTGCCGGCGGCCGCTACGGGATTTCCCTTATGCGGCGATTCACCACGTAGGAAAAGTCGCGAGCAATAGGGACATTCAACGCGCCCCTCGGCCGACAAATTCAGATAGACTCTGGGATGGCCCAACGGCCCGCCGCCGCCGTTGCAGGCAACGACATTGTCCTCGACGTAGATCGTCTCAAAAGGCTGCATCGAACATTTGACCCTGCTGGTGTGCGAATGATACCCATTGGGTGATTAGACAATCAATGACCGCCGCCCCGATTTCTCCTGTCGCCGCCGAGCGTCCCTTTGGGCCGCCGGCGTTGGCCGTTGAAGTCAGGAATCTGACAAAAATTTATGGCGGCAGCGGCAAGCGCCCGGGTGTAACCGCCCTTGGCGGCGTCGATCTCGCCATTCCCAGCGGCTCGATCTTCGGCCTCCTCGGCCCCAATGGCGCGGGGAAGTCGACCCTCATCAACATCCTCGCCGGGCTGGTCGTCAAAACCTCGGGCAGTGTTCACATTTGGAACATCGATCTCGACGCCGAGCCGCGCCAATCGCGCGCCGCGATCGGCATCGTGCCGCAAGAGATCGCGCTCGACTTCTTCTTCACGCCGCGCGAACTCCTCGACATGCAGGCCGGCTTCTACGGCGTGCCCAAGGCCGAGCGCCGAACCGACGAAATCCTCGCTGCCGTCGCCCTTTCCGATAAGGCCGATGTCGCCGCCCGCTCGCTCTCCGGCGGTATGCGGCGCCGGCTGATGGTGGCGAAAGCGATGGTGCACAACCCGCCGGTGCTGGTGCTCGACGAGCCGACCGCCGGTGTCGATGTCGAGCTGCGCCAGCATCTCTGGGCGATGGTGCGCGATCTTCAGGCGCGCGGCACCACCATCCTGCTGACGACACATTATCTCGAAGAAGCGGAAGAGCTGTGCGATCGCATCGCGATCATCAATCATGGCCGGCTGGTCGCTTGCGATACGAAGGATGCGCTGCTCGGCCGCGTCGACGACAAATCGCTGACCATCACCCTCGCCCAGCCAATCACGGCTACGCCCGAGGCTTTGGCGGCGCTCGGTTTTTCCTTGTTAACGCCGGGTAAACTATCACTGCGTTATGCACCAAGTCGCACGCGCCTTGGCGACCTGCTGGCGGCGATCGTCGGACAAGGTCTTGCGATCACCGACATCTCAAGTCAGGAAACCGATTTGGAAGATATTTTCCTCCAATTGACGCGCGACACGGAGAAGACGCCGTGAGCAAGCTTCATGCGCGTCTCGCCGCCGGTGCACTCGCCTTTCTACTCGCCGCTTGTGCCAGCCCCGACCCGCTGCCGATGGTCGCGACCGGCACAGTCACGCCGCATCTCACCGATACCGCCTATGTCGCGGTCGATGGCGCCCAATTGCCGCTCAAGAGCTGGCTGCCCGACGGCGATGTGAAAGCGGTGGTCCTCGCCGTCCACGGCATCAACGATTATTCGCATGCGTTCGAGATGCCCGCGAAGATCTGGGCGCAGGACGGCATCGCCACTTATGCCTATGACCAGCGCGGTTTCGGCGGCGCGCCGCTGCGCGGCCGCTGGGTCGGCACCTATCAGCTCGATTCCGACGTCGCGACGGTCAGCCGGCTGCTGCGCGAGAAATATCCGAACGTTCCGCTCTATCTTTTGGGCGAAAGCATGGGCGGCGCCGTCGCGATCACTGCCGCGACCGGCTGGGCCGGCGCGCAGCGCCCCGATGTCGACGGCCTCATCCTCGTCGCGCCCGCGGTCTGGGGC
>DATMZZ010000071.1:0-13262 GCA_035573175.1 Allostellaceae bacterium | reverse complement strand
CGCTCGCCGATTTCATCGAGCGCCATCCGACCGTGAAAATGCTCGCGCTGAGTTTTTTGCTACTGATCGGGATGGCACTCATCGCCGATGGCGCCGGCTTCCATGTCCCGAAGGGATACATCTACGCCGCCATTGGCTTCTCAATCGCCGTCGAGGCATTGAACCAAATGGCAGCGCGCCGCCGCCGTACACGCACCGCCGAGCGCTCGTAGCGCGTGTTTCGAAGGTGAGGCGGCCGCTTTCCCTTACGGCGCAGCCAGACCAGCATTCGGCTCACGGAGAGGCGAAGCTCGTCCGCCCGCTGGTGCCAGCGCCAATGCCAGCATCAAGGCATAAAACGGCATCCACCAGAGCTGATAATTATGATGGGCGCCCGGTCCGGCGAGGATCGCGGCAATGCCCAGCATCGCGGCCAGCGCCGCGCGAGCGATCGTGGGTGGGGAGCGGCGCCAGACGTAGAGCGCGGCCGCCAGCATGACCGCGATAAAGAGCAGATGTGCGGCGGTCGCGACCGCGGGGGGCATCGCCTGCAGCCAGCTCGTGCTGTCCGGTAGACGCCACAGATTGAACAGCACGATGTTGTACCAGAACGCCGCCGGACGCATGAGAACGAAGGGCAGAACGGGCAGCCCGCCGATCACCACACCGGCGATGAAAGCGGCGCGGCGCTGCGGCGGGATCAGCGCCGGCAGCATGGCAACGCCCGGCAGCAGCTTGGTCGCGATCGAGAGGCCGACGCAGACACCGCACCAGAAGCTGTTGCGCTCAACCAGCGCCAGTGCGCCGAGCAGTGGCACCACGGCGGCGAGATCGGTCGCGCCCTTGGCGAAGATCTGCTCCGCGACAAGCGGCAGCATCAGCAAGAGAAGCGGCGCGAGCTTCGTGCCGGCGATACGCTTCATCAGCCAGAGGCAGGCGAGCAGCAGGAGCAGATTGGTGATCTGCACGCCGCGCTGGTCGAAAGGCGTGCCGAGCGGCAGGTAGTCGATGATCATCATCGGCAGATATTTGTAGCCGGTGATGCCGAAACTCTCCGGCCCGGTATCGATCGGCAGCGCGTATGGGTTGAGTCCCTGGAGGAGTGCCTTGCCGGCGGTGAGCGTCGTCAAGCCGATATCGATAATGTGCGGGTGAATGATGCGCGCGCCGAAATAGACGAGGTTGAGCGCGAGCGCGATCCAGAAAGCGATGTCGGCGGCGCGCGCGAAAGCGGGCGAAGGCGGCACCGAGCGGCGCGCGGCCGCGAGAACGAGCGGCGCGGCAGCGAGCACCAGCAGCATCACGAATGCTTTCGGGATGCCGTTGCCCCAGTTGAAGGTCTGGATCAGCCCGATCGCCATCCAGAAGAGGGCGCTCGCGCCGAGCTTGCCCGCGCTGCTGCTCACGGGCGCTTGTCGTCCGCCGGATTAAGCATCACGGTCGCGCCGCCGCTCATGCCGGCGATCTCGGTCCGCTCGCCGACGACTTTGACGCGGCCCTCGCCGATGAGGCGCAGCGCCAGCGGATAGGCACGATGCTCGGCGGTGAGCACGCGCGCGGCGAGGGTATGCTCGTCGTCGCCGGGCAACACCGGCACGGCGGCCTGCACGATGATCGGCCCGTGATCCATCTCGGTGCGTACGAAATGCACGGTGCAGCCGACGAAGCGCACGCCTTCGGCGAGCGCGCGCGCATGCGTATCGAGGCCGGGGAAGGCGGGGAGCAGCGAGGGATGGATGTTGATCATCCGGTTGCGCCAATGATCGACGAAGCTCGCGGTCAGCAGCCGCATGAAGCCGGCGAGGCAGATGAGCTCGATGCCCGCCGCTTCGAGCGTCTTGGTGAGCGCCGCCTCGAAAGCTTCGCGGCTCGGATAGTCGCGATGGGGGACGACGGCGCTGGCGATGCCGGTGCGCTTCGCGTGATCGAGACCGCCGGCATCGGCGCGGTTGCTGATGACGAGCGCGATCTCGGCCGGGAAATTTTTCTCCGCGCAAGCGCGCATGAGCGCTTCGAGATTGGAGCCGCGGCCCGAGATCAGTACCGCGGTCTTCAGCCGGGCCACGCGCTCTCCGTTCCCTTGAGGATCGTGCCGTCATTGCCGGCCCCCTCGTCACGAGAGGGCCGCTCGACGATGCGGCCGATCTCGATGACGCGCTCGCCGGCTTTCTCCATCGCCGCGCGTGCGGCGGCCGCGTCCTTGGGGGCGACGATGGCGATCATGCCGATGCCGCAATTGAAGGTGCGCGCCATTTCACTGCGCTCGATCTTCGCAGCTTCGGCGAGCCAGCGGAACACCGGCGGCAATTCCCAGCGTGTCGCATCGAGCTCGGCGGCGAGGTGATCGGGCAGCACGCGCGGAATGTTGTCGATGAGGCCGCCGCCGGTGATATGCGCGAAAGCATGCGCGCCGGCCTTCAGCGCCGCGCGGCAGGCGTTGACGTAAAGCCGCGTCGGCACGAGCAGTGCTTCGGCGAGCGTTTTCTCCGGCGCGAAGGGCGCGGGCTTGGCATAATCGAGCTTTGCGAGATCGACGACACGCCGCACCAGCGAGAACCCGTTGGAGTGCAGCCCGCTCGACGCCATGCCGAAAATGATATCGCCTTCCGCGACCTTGCTGCCATCGAGTGCTTGCCCGCGTTCGACGGCGCCGACCGCGAAGCCGGCGAGATCGTAATCGCCCGACGCATACATGCCGGGCATCTCCGCCGTCTCGCCGCCGACGAGGGCGCAACCGACCTCTTGGCAGGCGCGCGCGATGCCGGCGACGATGATCTTCGCCTTCTCGACCTCGAGCTTGCCGGTCGCGAAATAGTCGAGGAAGAACAGTGGCTCGCCGCCTTGCACGACGAGATCGTTGACGCACATCGCGACGAGATCCTGGCCGATCGTCGCATGGGCGTTGGCGGCGATCGCGATCTTGAGCTTGGTGCCGACGCCGTCGGTGGTCGAGAGCAGGATCGGGTCCTTGTAGCCCGCCGCTTTCAGATCGAAGAGCGCCGCGAAGCCGCCGAGCCCCGCATCGCAGCCGGGCCGCGCCGTGGCTTTGGCAAGCGGCTTGATCGCATCGACCAAAGCTTCGCCGGCATCGATATCGACGCCCGCCGAACGATAACTTTCGCCACCCGTTTCTTTCGGGGTCATTTCTTTCCTTGTGCGGCGCGCGCGGCGCAGCCGAGCAGGATTCCGGTCAGCGCCTCGGGCAGATCGAGCATCACATTATGACCGCAGGGCACTTCGAAATACTGCCATTTCGGATCGCGCTTCACGACCTCGGCGAATTGCGCGAAGGTCGGGCGCGGCTGGCCGGCGGCGCGGATATAGACGAGATGCGGGATGTTCTTCCACGCGCCGGTGACAGTGGATTTCTGATCCATCGTTGCCATCGGTTGGTCGACGGCGCGGCGGTCGAGCCGCGCGATGTCGTCGTTGTTCTGCACGCGGAATTCTGAGGCCGAGATACGTGCAATGCGCCAGCCATCCTTGGCGCTGTTCTTCTGCGCCGCGGCGCCTTCGGGCGGCAGAAAATCCCAGAGCGATTTCCCGGCTTCGGGAATGAACGCGTCGAGATAGACGAGCGAGGCGATCTTCTTTGCCACGCGATCCGCCGCGCCGCCGACCACCATGCCGCCATAGGAATGGCCGCAGAGCACGACGTGGTCGAGCTCGTGATGCTCGATCACGCCGGTGACGTCGGCGATATGCGTGTCGAGATTGACCTGCGGCCCGGCGAGATGCGCGCGCTCGCCGAGGCCGGTGAGGGAAGGCGCGTAGACGCGGTGGCCTTGGGCGCGCAGCGCATCGGCGACGCGTTCCCACACCCAATTGCCTTGCCAGGCGCCGTGGACGAGGACGAAGGGTGTCGCGCTCATGCGAAACTCATCTTCAAGAGATTCTCGGCGTTGCGCCGCGTGATCGTGTCATAGGTCGGACGCTCGAAATCGCGCGCCTCGATCGCGTCGGTGTGCAGCTTGATCGGGCCGAAGGGTGAATCCGACGCGAAGACCATCTTGTCGCTGCCGAAGAATTTCAGCGCGCAATCGAGGCCGTGGGAATCGCCGAACAGCGCGGTGTCGGCATAGAAATCGTGGAAGTAATCCATGAACGGGCGTTTCAAGGATTTCAGCACGCCGCTGTAATCCTCTTCCTTGGTGCGGCCGCCGAGGCTGGCGAGGCCGTTCTCGATGCGCTTGTCGAAGAAGGCGATCATGCCGCCGCCGTGATGGGTGATGATCTTGATCTTCGGATAGCGGTCGAGGAGGCCGGTCAATACCAGCCGCGCCATCGCGACCGAGGTCTCGTAAGGCCAGCCGAAGCACCACCACATCTCGTAACGCGAGAATGTCTCGGTCGTGTAGTCGGGGAATTCCGAGGTACGCGTCGGATGCAGCCAGACCGGTAGATCGTATTGCGCGGCGAGGGCGAAGAGCGGCTCGTATTCCTTGGCGTCGATCGGCTTGCCGTTCACGTTGGTGAAAAGCTGGATGCCCTTGGCGCCGAGCTGATCGATCGCGCGCTTGGCTTCGGCGACCGACGGCTCGACTTCATGCATCGGCAGCGCCGCGACGAAAGCCGGGAAGCGGTCGGGATGCTTGCGGCAGAGTTCGGCCATGCCGTCATTCGCCACCTTCGCCAGCTCGATCGCCTGCGCGGGCGTGGTGAAAGCCTCGATGGGCGGGTTGGGCAGCGAGATGATCTGGCGATAATCCTTCACCTCGTCCATCGCGCGGAAGCGCGACTCGAAATCCCAGACATTGCGCACGGCTTTCATGCGCTTGGCGATGCCGAGATTGCCGCCCATCGCCTCCAGTGCGCTCGCGACCTTCGACGGCAGGATGTGAGTGTAGATGTCGACGAACATGAGACGCGCCCCGCTTTGTTTTGTGGCCGCAGTCTAGTCTGGGCTTCGGGTTGTCTCAATCTGCTGCGGACCGGAAAACTGGCCGACGGCCGTGCCACTCGGAGCAACATCGAGCCTCCTTCGACTACGCTTCGCTCCGCTCAGGACGAGGGTCTATGGAGGATGCCATTAAAGATTTTCCTCGCCCTGAGCGAAGTCGAAGGGTGCTGGATGCGGTTGCAACGCCCTTACAAAATCGCCGCGTGGGCGCAGTTGGCGATGAGCTCCAGGCGCCGCGAATGCCAGGGATCGGGGATCTTGGTGTTGGAGATATAGGCGTAGCTCACCCCTGACTCCGGATCGGCCCAGCAATAGGAGCTGCCGACGCCGCCATGGCCGAAGACGTTCGGATGGGCGAGCGAGCCGAGGCCGCGGATCACTTCGCTGACGCCGCGGATATGGGGCCCGAGGCCGCGGTGCATGGCGATGCCGCCCATGCCGTCATCCGGACGCTCGCCGGTGAAGTTGCGCGTCACATATTGGATCATGCGTGGCGAGAGCACCCGTTTGCCATTGAGCGCGCCGCCGCCGAGCAGCATCTGATAGAAGGCCGCCATCGCGCGCGCCGAGGCGAAGCCGCCGCCGGACGGCACGCCGGCGCGGCGGAACGCGACGGTGTTCTCGGCCTCGATCAGCTTCGAGCCTTTGCCGTTGGGGCCGGGATCGTACATCTCGGCGGCGCGCGCCTGGTCTTTCTCCTCCATCAAGCCGACATACATCTCCTCGCCGAGGCCGAGCGGTTCGATGAGGCGGCGGCGGATGAAGGCGCGGAAATCCATCTTAGTCAGCGCCTCGATGATCAGCGCCAGCACCCAATGCGCGGAATAGCTGTGGTAGTGGAGCCGCGAGCCCGGCGTCCATTCGAGCGTGTAGTCGCAGACGAGGCGCTTCAGGAGCTGATGATCCTCCCAGCTCTCGGGCGGCATCACCGGCGCGTTGGGGAAGCCGGCCTGATGCGTCAGCACCTGCAACACGGTGATCGCGCCTTTGCCGTTGCGCGCGAATTCGGGGATGTGCTCGGCGACGCGGTCATTGAAGCTGAGCAAGCCATCCTCGACCAGCAGCCAGATCGCGGCGGCGACGATGACCTTGGTGTTGGAATAGAGGCGGCAGGGCGTGTCTTCACGCATCGCCACGTTGGTGCCGAGCCGCGCCAGGCCGAAATGGCGCTCGAAAGCGAGCTTGCCATGGCGCGCGATGGCGATCTGCGCGCCGGGATAGCGCTCCTCGGCGATGTGCTCCTCGATCAGCTTGCACAGCCGCTCGAGCGGCTCGGGGCGCAGCGCGACGGCGGCGAGATCGGTCGTCGGCAGAACGAAGCTCATAGCGGACTCCTCACGAAGGTGAAGTACTCGATCCATTCTTCGTCATTCCCGCGCAAGCGGGAATCCAGAGACACGCGCCGGTGCGGCACTGGACCCCCGCTTTCGCGGGGGTGACGATAAAGAGCAACAGTGCGAAGTCACTCTAACAAAGCTCACCTGACCCCGGTACTCTCGCCAGCCATGCTCGACCGCCTGCGTATCGCCGTCATTCTCTGCGGACTCTGTGGATTCCTCGATCTGTGGGCGACGCAGGCGCTGCTGCCGTTCCTCGCCGACGAGCTACACGCCTCGGCGCTGGCGGTCAGCTTCACGGTCAGCATGCCGCCGCTCGCCATCGTTCTGGTCGCGCCGTGGACCGGAGTCATCGCCGATGTGCTCGGCCGCAAGCGCGTCATCGTCGCGGCGATGTTCGGCCTCGTCGTGCCGACCGTGATGGTGGCGTTCTCGACGACGCTCGGTGCGATCGTCTTCTGGCGTTTCATCCAAGGACTCTTCGTGCCGCCGATCTTCGCGACGACCGTCGCCTATATCGCCGACGAGGCGGCGCCCGGCGAAGCAACCGGCGTCACCGGCGTCTATACCGCGGCCAGCGTGTTCGGCGGTTTCCTCTCGCGCTTTTTGAGCGCCGTGCTCGCCGGGCATTTCGGCTGGCGCGACGCGTTCTTGGGGCTCGCGGCGATCACACTTCTTTTCGCCATCGGCACGCTGCTCATCATGCCGCAGGAGCGCGGCTTCCGTCGCTCGTCCTCGATCGGGATTTCGGTGCGGGAGATGTTGCAGCATTTCTGCGACAGCCGGCTCGTCGCGACCTACTGCGTCGGGTTCTGCGTGCTGTTCACGATCAGCACGATCTTCACCTTCATCGGTTTCCATCTCGCGGCGCCGCCCTACGGGCTTTCCACCGCGGCGATCGGCTCGCTGTTCATCAGCTATCTTGCTGGCGTCGTGACGACGTCGCTGGTGGGGCGCGGCGTCGCCGTGCTGGGCCGGTTGCGCATGGTGCAATTCGCGTTGCTCGGCTGGGCGATCGGCATCGCGATGACGCTCTTGCCCGGCGTCGTGGCGGTCGTCGCCGGACTGGTTGTCGCCGCCGCTTCCTGCTTCGTCTGCCAGGCGGCGTCGACGAGCTATGTCGCGCTGACGGCGCAGCGTGCGCGTTCCTCCGCGGTCGGGCTCTACGTCACCTTCTACTATCTCGGCGGCAGCATCGGCGGGCCGGTTGCCGGCCTCGCCTGGACGATCGGCGGCTGGACCGCCTGCGTCGCATGCGCGCTCGCCGTGCTCGCCGCTGTCGCACTTGTCGTCCGGCGCTATTGGGTCGAGCCGGCGTGAGAGTTGCGTGCGGTCGTTGCATTTCCATCACGAGTCCTTCGACTACGCTCAGGATGAGGACAAATAGTGCGCGGCATCTTCCACTGGAAAATACCGGTAGACATTCTCCTCACCCTGAGCGGAGCGCGAAGCGCGTAGTCGAAGGGCGCGGGATGCCCTCGCAATGAAACGAATCCGGCCTACGAGGTGAAGCGGTGTTACCGGCCGCCGGTGACGTCGAGCACGGTGCCGGCGATGTAAGAGGCTGCGTCGGAGAGGAGATAGACGATCGCGCTCGCGACTTCTTCCGCGTTGCCGGCGCGCTTCATTGGCAGGTTCGGGCCGACGCGCGCGACGCGGCCCTCGGGTTGGATCTCGGTATCGATCACGCCGGGGCTCACCGCGTTGACGCGAATGCCTTCCGCCACGACCTCCTGCGCCAGGCCGAAGGTCAGGCTGTCGATCGCGCCTTTGCTCGCGGCATAGGGCACGGTCTCGCCGGCGCCGCCGAGGCGCGAGCCGGCGGAGGACAGGTTCACGATCGCGCCGCCTTTGCCGCCATGCTTGGTCGACATGCGCTTGATCGCTTCCCGGCAGCAGATCAGCGTGCCGGTGATGTTGATGGCCCAAAGCCGCTGCAGACCTGCAGCGTCGACGGCATCGATGCGGCCATGCGGACCGATGATGCCGGCGCTGTTGACGAGGCCGTGGAGCGCGCCGAAATCGCGATCGATGGCGGCGAAGAGCTGGGTCACCGCGCGCTCATCGGCGATATCGGCGGGATAGGCTTTCGCTTTGCGTCCGAGCTTCGTTATCTCGGCGACGATCTGATCGGCGCGTGCGCTTTTCTCGAGGTAATTGATCGCGATGTCCCAGCCGGTGCGCGCCGCAACGAGGGCGGTGGCCGCGCCGATGCCGCGGCCGCCGCCGGTGATGAGGAGCGTCTTGCTCAACGCACACCTTCGGCGCGGTTCGGCCATTCGATATGGGCACGGATCGCTTTCTTCTGCTCGTCGACCCAGCCGTATTTCTTGGCGACGCCGATCATCGCGGTGAGCCCGTCCTGCCAGGCGGCGGCGCTATCGCGCTGGCGCAGCCAATCCTCGCTCACCCAGGCATGGCCTTCGGGATCGAGCGTCGCGACGCCGTCGAGCGCGGTGCTCAGCCGCGCCGCATCCTTGCCGGGCGCGTCGATGACGAGCTTGAACTTCTTGAAGTCCTCCGGTTCTTCGAGCGCGACGGCGAAATCCTTGCTGACATGGATGAACATGGAACTGCCTCGTTTTGATGATGGTTCGACACTAGGACCTACCGACGCGCGATGGTAGGCTGCCGCTATGGGAACGGGTTTTCGAACCTTTGGTCTCGCGGTTGCGCTGTTGCTTGTGGCGGTGCCCGCTCGGCCTTCGGCTTGGAGCGATCAGACCGTCCCATCATCGGGGCCCGCAGATTCGATCGGCAAGCCGGCGGCCGGATGTCTTGCCGGCGCGGCGCGCCTGCCCTTCGATGGGCCGGGCTATCAAGTGATCCGCATCAGCCGCGACCGCTATTTCGGCAATCCCGAAACGGTGAGGTTCGTCCAGGATCTGGCGCGCAAGTCGAAGGTGGCGGGGCTGGCGGATTTCTATGTCGGCGACCTGTCGCTGCCGCGCGGCGGCCCGATGCCGAACGGCCATGCCAGCCACGAGACCGGCATCGATGTCGATATCTGGGACAATCTCGAGCCCAAGCCGCTCCTGCTACCGCCGGATCGCGAGAACGTGCCGCTCCCTTCGATGCTCACCGCCAACGGCAAAGCGCTCGATCTAACGCGTTTCAGCGCGCGGCAGGTGACCTTGCTGCGCCTTGCGGCGACCGATCCGCGTGTCGATCGCATTTTCGTCAGTCCGGTGATCAAGCGCGCGCTCTGCCAGGGCGAGTTCAGCGCCGCGGTCGGCGATCGTTCTTGGCTGCATCGCTTGCGGCCGTGGTACGGGCATGACGATCATTTCCATGTCCGCCTCGCTTGTCCCGCAGGCTCGACCGATTGCGTGCGCCAGGCGCCGGTGCCGGCGGGCGACGGCTGCGATGCCAGCCTCGCCTGGTGGTTCCAGCCGCGTCCGCAGCCTCAGCCGCAGGCGGCACCGCCGCCGCGCCGGCCGATCTTGCCGGCCGCCTGTCAGAAACTTATCCAGCACTAATCGATACTGCCGGAAAACTTGCCGTGTCTGTCCGTAGGGTTGACGGGCGAGGGCGACGAGTCCTCGGCCTTTACAAAAAGAGGCCAATAAATATTTCCATATTACTGTACTGGTAAGGAAACACTAAGTATTATTTAAATAAATCTCTTGCGATCATTCGCCCTCCCAAATATCAATCATGGTTAACGCGGTATCCCGACGGGCCGCGATCTGTGGAGGGATGGCATGAAGTTTGGTCGCGCTTTGGCTCTGGGCATCGCGCTGTCGGCGCTCACCGCCGCCAGCAGCTACGCGCAGATCGTGGGCTCGGACGAGCCCTATACCGGTCCCGACGGTCCCTATCTGCGCGCCGAGGGCGGCTGGTCGCATGAGAACGATTTCAAAGGCCAGGGCTCGACCGGCCTGAATTTCGGTACGCAAGAGAAAGAGGGCTACATGGCCGGCGGTGCCGCCGGCTGGAAATTCGGCCAGCTTCGCGTCGAGCTCGGTCTCGATTTCTCGGGCCACGATGTGAGCTCGATCCAGGTGAATGGCGACGGCGGCCTTGGCGCGCGTCTTGGCGGCGCGTCCCTGACCGGCGCCAACGCCAATCCGTCGGGCAGCATCCATATCATCGACGGCATGGTCAACGCGGCGTGGGATTTCCGCACCGGCACGCCCTTCGTCCCCTATATCGGCATCGGCGTCGGCATGGCGCATGTCAGCCTCGACAGTCTCTCCGTCGCGGGCCGTCCGCTCAGCAACAGCAGCGATACGGTCTTCGCCTATCAGCCGATGGTCGGCGTGCGTTACCACGTGACCGACGCGATCGCGGTTGGCGCCGAGTATCGCTATTTCGCGACCGTCGATCCGACCTTCCAGGATTCGAGTGGCGTCAAGTTCAAGGGTCGCATCGAGAACCACAACGTGCTCGCCAATCTCAGCTACTTCTTCGGCGCGCCGCCGGCGCCGCCGATCCCAGCGCAGCCAGCTGTCGCTCCGGCGCCGGCTCCTGTTGCGCCGACGCAGATCAATCCTTCGGCCCAGGCGCCGGTTCAGGCCTTCATCGTCTATTTCGACACCGGCCGCGCGACGCTTACGCCGGAAGGCCGCCGCGTCGCCGAAGACGCCGTCGTCACCTTCAAGCGCAACAATGCGACGCACATCACGATTGCCGGCTACACCGACACGGTGGGCAGCGCGCGCACCAACGAGGCGCTATCGCGCCGTCGCGCCGAGACCGTGCGCGACTATCTCGTCGCTCGCGGCGTGCCGCTTAACGAGATGGCGGTCAACTGGCATGGCGAGGCCAATCTGCGGGTGCCGACCGGCAACGGCGTGCCGCAATCGCAGAACCGCCGTGTCGAGATCGATATTCCCTGATCGCGGCGCGTCCTCTCGGAATAAAAAAAGAGGCCCGGCAATGCCGGGCCTCATTTTTGTGCGTCGAGTGGGCGCTTATTTTGCGGATACCATCTCCGCGTTGCGCAGACGACGCGCAATCATCTTACGCATCAATTTGCGGCGCATGAGTTCGCGCGCGGAGATGCGCCCGCTCTCTGCTACCGCCGCGCCAAAGCTCGGCGTCCCAGGAAAGCGTGCCATCTTCATTTTGTCGTCCATGAGGCGGCCTCCGGTTTTTATTGGGCGGAAGGGTGCCAACCTTGGCGGAAAAGCACAAGTCCGATTCGCGGGGAACTCGATAAAATCACCGTTTCGCCATTATCGAGCGTCGGCTTGGCCATTTTCGAATCGAAATAATTAAGTAAAAGCAATCACTTATTCGGCTCATCGGAAGCATTGCCGTGCTTCTCGGCGATATCCCGCGCCAGCCGCACCAGGAGTTGCTTGAGCTCGTCGCTTTGGATGGTGCGGAAGGCGCGCACGAGCTCGACATCGCTTCGCTCAAGTACCCCAATCCCCGGGAGGTCGCCCGGCGTCAGACCTTCGAAGAAATAATCGGGCGACTTACGAAGAAGCCGCGCCAGCTGAAACAGCCGGCTTGCCGAGATGCGGATCTCGCCTTGCTCGTATTTCTGGATGACCTGGAAGCTCATATCGAGGGCGCGGCCCACTTCCGTCTGCGTCATGCCTGAGAGCTCGCGTGCGAGCCGCAACTGACCGCCGACATGCAGATCGATGGGATCGGGGCCATGTTCCTTCGCGGTATGCCGCCGGCGGCGCGTGCGCTCGCGCCCAACGCCCGAATTGCTTTCGGCCATGATATTCTTGGATTGATTCTTGCTGAAGATTCTTAGGAAGGTAGCAAGCTGCGTTCGCCCCCTGTCGGCGGGCGCGGAGAATAGCGTGTTACGTTAACGCCGCCTATCAGAAGTTGGATAGGAAACATTTTTTGCAATCATTGGTGGCCGAACACACGCTAAGTTCCCACATCGCATTGTAAAACCGCGGTATGCAGGAGAGGCTCGTGGATCAGGATTTGTTGTACGAGGTGAAAGACGGAATTGGCCGCATCACGTTCAATCGGCCGCAAGCGCGCAACGCTTTCACCTTCGCGATGTATGAGCGTCTCGCCGAGATTTGCGAGACAGCCGAGAAAGATCGCTCGATCAAAGCGCTATTGCTGACCGGCGCCGGCGAGAAAGCATTCGCCGCCGGCACCGACATCTCGCAATTCAAAGCGTTCAAGACGGCGGAGGACGCGCTCGCTTACGAGAGCCGCATCGATCGCGTCGTCGGCACGCTCGAGCGCTGCCGCGTGCCGACCATCGCGGCGATCGCCGGCGCCTGCACCGGCGGTGGCGGCGCGCTCGCGGCGGCGTGCGATCTACGCATCGCCGCGGCCAACGCGCGCTTCGGCTTTCCGGTGGCGCGCACGCTCGGCAATTGCCTCTCGATGGGGAATTACGCGCGGCTCGCGGCGCTGATCGGCATCGCGCGCGCCAAGGAGATCATCTTCACCGCGCGGCTCGTCGAGGCAGAAGAAGCGAAAAGCGTTGGGCTCGTCAGCGAAGTGTTGCCCGATCACGCCGCGCTGATGGAGCGCGCGGAAGCGTTGGCAAAGCATGTCGCGAGCCTCGCGCCGTTGACCCTGCGCGCGACCAAGGAAGCGCTCCATCGCCTGACGCCGCGCATCCCGACCGAAGAGGGCCGCGACATCATCCTCATGTGCTACATGAGCAAGGATTTCCGGGAAGGCATGGACGCCTTCCTCAACAAGCGCCCGCCGCAGTGGAAGGGCGAGTGACGCTCTAAAATTTTGAACCGCCAAGACGCCAAGCCGCTAAGAAGATTTCACAATGAGAAAATGAGACGGTGAGAAGCTTTTGCGCGCGTAGCGCGCTAAACCATTCTCACCGTCTCACCGCCTCACGGTGATCTTGTTTCCTTGGCGTCTTCGCCTTGGCGGTTCAATTTTTCTTGTTGCCCTTCGCTCGATCACACCTTGATCTTCTCGTCCTCTAACACGCGCTGTACTGCGGGGCGCTTCAGCATGCGGTCCTTGAGGGCGGTGTAGTTCTTCAACTCGTTGACCGGCAGCTCGCGCCGGACGCCCCAGGTGTAGAGCACGAAGGCGTAGGGATCGGCCACCGAATAGGTGTCGAACAGCCAGTCTTTGCCGGCATA
>DATMZZ010000070.1:0-3203 GCA_035573175.1 Allostellaceae bacterium | reverse complement strand
CGGGCCGGATGAAGATTTCGCCCTCGTCCGCTCCTGCGTCATGAGCGAGGCCGAGATGCGCCTGCAGCTGCGCTCGATCGGCGGCGACGACACGTGGATCAACGGAATGATCGCAGCGCAGGCGCGCTAGCGCTCACCGGGGCGCGCGAGCGCCGCGCACGCGATCGATCAGCGCGTCCGCATCCTCGGGCGGCTCGTCGCCGCGCCACGCGACATGTCCGTCGGGGCGCACCAGAACGAGGTTTCTCTCGTAGAGCTCAGCGATGGCGGGGTCTGCGATGTCGACCAGTTGCAACGGCACGCCGCGACGCGCCCCCGCTTCGGCGAGATTTCCGCCCCTTACATGCCCGGCGAAGCGAAGCAGCACGAATCCATTGCCGAAGAGATCGAGCGTCGACCGTCCCTCGCCGAGCCAGGCATGAGGCGCACGCATTCCCGGCCTTGCGGCGGCAACGAAATCCCGTCTCTCGATCGAGATCGGCGGCGAGCCGTCCGGCACGCAGATCGGCGAGCCCTCATAGCAATAGCCGAGCAACATGTTCTCGGTATAAAGCCGGCTGGTCGCGCCGTTCGAGGCACGAAACGCCTCGGCCCAGCGCTCGCGCAGCGCGGCGCCCCGAGCGCTGTCTTCCTCGATGCCCTCGCCGCCGGGCAGCGCCGCCAGGAGATCGAATTCCTCGCTCGAGGCGCGCACATTGAGGAGCGCAGCCGGGCGGCGCTCGCTCTCGTAACTGTCGAGCAGCGCCTCGCCGCCCCATCCTCGTAGCCGCGCCGCAAGCTTCCAGCCGAGATCGACAGCGTCGGCGAGGCCGATATGAAGCCCGAGACCGCCCGTAGGCGAGTTCTGATGCGCGGCGTCGCCGGCGAGAAAGACACTGCCGCGCCGGTATTGCTTGGACACGCGCTCGCTCCGCTCCCACGGCATGGCCGAAAGAATGTCGTAGTCGACCGCAACGCCTGCGAGACGCCGAATGAGCCCGGCGGGGTCGAGCGGCCGATCGGTCGCGAATACCGAAAGTCGCCACAGTTGCTTGCCGTCGATGCCGACCAGCTCGCCCCAGCTGCCGCCGGCATCGGTAAAGCGGAAGAACCGCGCCCAGCCTTTGCGGTGAATCTCCATGAGCCGCGGCGCGCGAAAGAACAGGTTGTAGCTCGGCGCGATAAGTCCGCGCCCGTCATGCTGGGTGGCAAGCGCACGCGCGACCGCGCCCTCGGCGCCGTCGCATCCGACGAGATAGCGCGCGGCGATGATCTCGTCTTTGCCGGTCGCTTCGTCCGTCACCGTCGCGCGAATGCCGTCGCGATCCTCCGTGAAGTCGCGAAGGCTGGCACGATAGCGCAGCGTCACCCCAGACAACGATCGTGCCTTCGCCTGAAGGATCGGATCGTAATAGAGTTGCGCGCAGGAAGCGCGCGGCTCGGGCGTACGCGCAAGCCGCTGCTCGGCAAAAGGCGGGATCCGCTGCCGGCCGAGTTCGGGTCCGGTGAGGCTCGTGCAATAGACGTAGTCTTGCGGGAAATGAGCCGGCCAGCCCGTCTTGCGCACCGCCGCGGCGATCCCCCAGCGCCGCCCGAACTCCATGCAGCGGATGGTGAGACCGCTCATTTTGGGAAGCGTTACGGTGCCATCCCGCTTTTCGACCAGGATGCAAGCGATCCCGGACCTGCCCAATTCAATCGCTAGCGCCAAGCCGACCGGGCCGCCGCCCGCGATCAGCACGGGAATGCGCGCTGCGTCCATCTGCGTAGACCTCGCCCGCGTCAGCGCAAAGGCACGACATAGCGGCGGTCGACGAGTTGCGCGCCATCGACCGAGGCTTTGACGATGTTCTGCGACTTGTACCAGGCGATCTGCCGCAGGATGTCATCGACATCGAGCCGGCCTTGCGCATCGATCGCGGCGATGCCCGCTTTCACGCGCTCAGGCGTCTCGCCCGTATAACCAGCGATCAGCCGCGCAATCGCGTCGGCATCGGGCCCGTCGCGGCGTCGATCTTCGGCATCGGCGAAAGCATCGTGATAGTCGCGCTCTCCCTTTTGCAGCGCGCGCAAGAAGCGCTCGATCTCGCTGCGCTTCTCGTTGGCGATCTTGGTGCGCGTATAGACCGCGCCGATCTGAAACGGCGTCTCGTCGCCCACCCAGCCGAGAAGCTTGAGCTCGCCGCGCTGAACTCCTGGCAGGACCGCGCCGACGGGCAGGATCGTCGCGTCCGCGTGTCCACCCCCGAGAGCCGCCATAACGTTCGGAATCGATTGCAGCGGAAGAAGGCGGATCGATTTGAGATCGAGCCCGTATTTCACCGCGAGGAGCACGAGGCTGTAATGCGCGGGCGAGCCGAATTGGGAGATGCCGAAGCTTTGGTCCTGCAGGTCCTTGAAGCTCTTGAGGCCGCGCTCGAATGCTTTCGAGGAGGCAACGATCGCTTGCGTATGAAAGCTCGGCGCCTCGCGATGAAGGCCGCCGATGATCCGCAGCGCGCCTTGCGCCGCGAGCGAGTAGAAGCCGCCTGTCAGCCCGGACGCGCCGAAATCGAGCTCGCCGGCGACGAGCGCGGGCGCGATGGGCTGGCCCGATTCGAAGAAGACGAGCCGCGGCGTCAAGCCTTCGGCGGCGAAATAGCCGCGCTCGAGGGCGATGAAGACCGGGCCCGAAAACGAGAATTTGAGAACGCCGATCTTGACGGTTTCGGCGCGTGCTGTGCCGGGCGCGGCGAAAGCGAGCGCGACGACAATCCCGCCGATCAGCAGGAGGCGTGCGAAATTCGGCAACCTTAGATCCATGGTCTTTCTCCCTTCCCCGCGAAGCCGAGCCGAACGATGCCGGATGCTCGCGGCAGCCTATGAAGGGGTGCTATAAATTGGAATTATGAATTTCTCATAAGGCAATAACCCATGGTCATGTCTCCCGCACGCCCGCGCGAGCGCCGCGCCAGCCGCTATTTCCGCATGCGCGATCTCGAATTGCTCAGCGCCCTCGCACGCCATGCCAGCATGGCCAAGGCCGCGCGCGAGCTTGCGATCTCGCAGCCGGCAGTGTCGAAAGCGATCGCCGATCTCGAGGCGGCGCTCGGGGTGAAACTGCTCGATCGCGGCTTTGGCGGCGTGCACATAACCTCCTATGGCGAGGTGGTGGCGCGCAGCGCCGATGCGACGTTGAGCGAGCTGCGCCAGTGCCTGCGCGATCTCGACGCGCTCGCCGATCC
>DATMZZ010000069.1:0-14914 GCA_035573175.1 Allostellaceae bacterium | reverse complement strand
GACGGCGCGGTCCTGGCCGTAGAAATTCGTCATGTCGATCTCGCCCTCGGGCGTCACGTTGTTCGGCGCGTATTCGAAAGTCACCGTGTCGCCGGCCGCGGGCGGCAACGCGCCCGGCGGGAAAAGCCCGATCCAGATGATGCGCGTATGCGTATCATCGATCGGCACGC
This sequence comes from Allostellaceae bacterium, assembly GCA_035573175.1. Classification (GTDB taxonomy): domain Bacteria; phylum Pseudomonadota; class Alphaproteobacteria; order ATCC43930; family CGMCC-115725; genus CAIKMD01. Next base: position 14,744 of record DATMZZ010000069.1, on the reverse strand, counting down.
GGAAATGGATGCATTCCACCGGCCCCTGCGGGATGCGCAGGATGTTCGGGAAGATCAACGGCGGCCGCACTTCGATCTCGGGCTTGTCGCCGCCATAGACCAGCGTCTTCTCGATGCCCCAGTCGCAGACAGCGAAATCGTAGGACTGGATGGGACGATAGAAATATTCCCAGCCATTGACCGCCGGCAGATCGTTCACCGCCGAGTAATGGCCGTGCAGGTAATAGGTATGCACGGAATCGACCGTGTTCTCCTGCACCTGCAGCCAATTGCAGTCATGGACCGGGAAGATGATGATCTTCTTCGGCCGGTCCTCGCGCACCAGCACGTCCCAATGCGGCAGCAGCGGCGCACGCGCCGGATCGGGGCCCATATAAGCAAACAGCAGCCCGCCGCATTCCTGCACCGGATAGGCCGTTATGCGGACGTGATCCTTCGGCGCATCCTGCTCAAAAGGCCGCTCGAGGCAGCCGCCATCGAAACCGTATTTCCAGCCGTGATAGCAGCAGCGGATGCCGTCGGGCTCGACGAAGCCGAGATAGAGCGATGCGCCGCGATGCAGGCAGCGCTCGGCGACGCAGCCATAAGCGCCCTCGGCGGTGCGGAATGCCACAAGGTCTTCGCCCATGATGCGGATGCGCTTCTTCGGCTTCTGCGCCGTGAGCTCCGCCGCCGGACACAGCGCCTGCCAATAGCGCCGCAGCAACTCGCCGCAAGGCGTACCCGGCCCGACCCGCGTCAATCTCTCATTTTGCGCCGCTGTGAGCATGCTTCACCTCAACTCGGCATCCGGAGACTATGCATCGACAAGCCGGCCGTGCCGCCGCGCCACGGCCCAATAGAGTACGACAAGTGGCAGCATGACGGCGACCATGATCAGCGCCAGCGCCGCCGCATTGCCGAGGCCGCCGGCGAGCCACAGGTTCCAGATCTCGACCGACAGCGTAATGTTGCCGCGGCTGGTGAGGATGACCGCCAGCGTCAGCTCGCGCATCGTCAGCAACGCCATCCACAACCAGGCATAGAGCGCGGTCGGCGCGAGCAGCGGGCCGAGCACGCGGCGCAGGATGACACCGGTCGAAGCGCCGCTGACCTGCGCCGATTCATCGAGTTCGCGATGGATCTGGATGAGGCCGCTATTCGTCATGCGCGTCGCATAGCTGGTGCGCGCGACGACGAAGACCACGAGCAGGATCCAGATCGTGCCGAACAACGGCACGACCGGCTGAACCAGCGACAGCGTAAGAAGCAGCGCGCCGACGCCGAAGACGATGCTCGGCACGGCATGCGGCAGGAAGGCAATGAAGTCGAAGATGGCGCGGCCGCGTAGCCGCGAGCGTATGACGATCCAGGAGAAAGCGATGCTGATCAGGAGCGTCACGGTCGGCACCAACAGCATCAGCATGCCGGTGTTGACGACGCTTTCGCGGATGATCGTCCACGGCAGATCGGTGTAGCGCTTGGCCGAGACCGTGCGCCACGCCGCCGCCGAGGGTAGCTGGAAATAGGGCAGCACCGACGCCCAGGCGAGCAGCAGCAACGGCACGAGCTTGCTAGCACAGAGATAGAAGCCGGCGAACAGCCAGGCCGAATATTTGAGCGCGCCGAGCTCTTGCAGCCGCGGGCGATAGGCCTTGCCGCGTATGACCTGATAGCGGTGCGCACGTTGTTGCATCCGGCCGTACCACCAGCTCAGCGCACCGGCGAGTGCGATCATCAATGTCGAGAGCGCGGCGACCGCGCCATAATTCGGCAAACCCTTATTGGGATTGAGCTGCAGCACGAGATAGGTCGAGAAGGTAAAGAGCCGGTTGCCCCAACCGATGATCGCCGGCACGTCGAAGGCCGAGAAGCCGATCGTGAAGATGTAAAGCCCGGCGGCGAGGATGCCCGGCCAGGCGAGCGGAAAGACGATGCGCCCGGCAATCTGCCGGAAGCGCGCGCCGGCGATCTGCGCCGCCTGCTCCAGCGTCGGATCGGCGGCGCGGAACACGGCGGCAGTGAGGATGAAGGCGACCGGCGCGAGATCGAGCCCCTGCACCCAGCCCATCCCCGTCACCGTGCCGATATCGAAGGGCGCGGATTGCAGGCCGAAGGTCTGGCGCAGCCATGAATTGAGCAGGCCGATGCGCGGATGAAGCAGGAAGAGCCAGCCCATCGCGCTGGCAAAGCCGGGAATGGCGAGACCGATCGCCATCGCGGTGAAGAGCAGCGTCTTGCCGGGAAAATCCGTACGCTCGACGAGCCAGGCGAGCGGCACGCCGAAAGCGAGCGCCACCACCAGCGTCGTCGCGGCGAAGCCCAGCGTGTTCAAGAGCACGCGATAGGTGAAGGGATCGAGGAAGGTCGCCGTGTAATGGGCGATCGTGTAGTACTCCTCGCCGTTCTCGGCAGCATCGCGAAAGCTCAGCCAGATCACGATCGCGAGGATGGCGAGGATGATGGCGCTCGCCGCGAGCACCACCGCGAGGAAGAGGCCGGGCCAGGGATCGCCGCCGAGGCGCGGCCGGCGCCAGGCGCCCGCCGCGAGCGGCCGCGGCGCGCCGAGCGGTTGCCGGATGCCGATCCCCCTCGACATCAAGCTGCCGCCGCGGGCGGGCCGGAGGCGCTGCACGGTTTCATTGCTGCTTCGTGATGATATCGACGGCTTTACGCTGGGCCGCGACCACCTCGGGATGCTGCAGCCACCAATCGAGCGTGAATTCGCGGAATTTGATGCCCTTCGCTTCGTAATCCGCGATCACCTTGTGCATGCCCGAATCCGGGAAAGTATGCAGATCGTAATCGCCGGTCTTCCAGAGGATGCGCTGCCCTTCCGGGGTGAGAAGGAAGGCCACGAAGAGCTTGCCGGCGTTCGGATGCGCGGCATTCTTCGGGATCACCATGTAGTAGTAGCGCTGCGCTGCGAAATCCGAGGGCGTGATGAAGCCGAGCGGCGCGCCTTGGCGCTGGAACTGCACCCAGTTGCGGCCCGAGCAATCCATGGCAAACAGCACGAACTCGCCCGAGGCGACGCGCTCCATATCGGGACACCCGATCAGCCCGCTGATCTGCTTCGAGAATTTACGCGCGAAATCGAGCGCCTTTTCCTCGCCCCAGACATCGCTGGCGGAAATCAACTCGAACGAAGCACCGTACGGATTGGAGGCGATCTTGCCTTTCCATTCCGGCTTGAGGAGGTCCGCCAGGCTGGTCGGCGGATGCGGCGCAAGCTGCGTGTTGTAGACGATGCCGCCCGGCAGGGTCGTGAAAACACGCACCGCCAGACCCTTATCCTCGATCGTCGAATCAGTGATGCGGCCCGGCAGCAGTGCTGTCCAATCCGCGCCCTGGACCATATCTCTTTGAATCGCGGTGGCGATATGAGGGGTCGTTCCGACGAAGGCATCCGTCGGCGAGGGCTGATTCGACTTCTGCGACACGGCGACCTTGTTGAGAAGCTGCGGCACCGAATCGGGATCGGGCGTCAGCTTTGGCTCGAGATGCAGCCCGAACATCTTGTTCATGCCATCGACCGCCGCCGACACACCGTCGAGCCCGCCCAACAGACTGCTCGACCATTGCAGATCGATCTTGCCTTCGGCGGCGGCGCCCTTGATCACCGCGGCCAAAGCCGGGCTCGGCGTTTCGGCATCGGCCGGCCCGCGACCGCAAAACAGCAGCACCACCACGAGTGCCACGACCGTCCCGATGCCACGGTGCGCGCGAGCGTTTCTCGTCATCATCACGCCTCCCAACCCTGCGCGCTCGGCCGACATGGCCGGCGCGCTTATCGCATTATCAACCGGGCTGCCGCATGCCAGCGGCGTGCGGCAGCTTCGCTTCACTTGAGTCTATCAGAGTTCAAACGGTGCGACCACTTGCAGCTTCTTGCCGAGTTCGGGATTGCGCACGCCGCCTTCCTCACCGAGATTGGTCTTGAAGGCCTCGAGCTGGATGATCGGGTGATCGCCGCGGATGACGTGGATCGGATCCTTGCCCTTCTCCACATCCTTGATCGCTTGCGAGACCATCTTGCGCATCATGACGATGCCGCGATCGGAGGTTGCGAGATTCTCCTTCGTGCGATTCGTGATCAGCCCCTGGCTCTCGACCGCCGCGTCATCCTGATCGCGATCCCAGATGTTCCACCAGCCGTCCTCGATGCGGCGGATATCGCCGATCTCGGCATGCCGGTATTTGCCGGATTGGATCGTGTAGGGCCCCTTCTCCTGCTCCGAGCCCCAGATCTGGAACGAGATGCATTTCGTGTCGTCGACCGGCGTCACCCACTGCATGAACTGATAAGGCTCGCGGCCGACGCGCCAGATATGCACGCGGTTGATCGCCGGGAAAACGTAGTGATGGCGATCCTTCACATCGTTCGGATATTCGAGATACATCTCGATGCCGTAATCGCGCTCGTTCCACTGGCAGATATCCGGGCGCACCATGGCGAGCTCGGGATAGACGCTGGCGTGAAGTGCCATCACGTGCAGGGAATCGAGCATGTTGTCGACGCGCTGCAGCCAGTTGCCGTGAATGTCGCGGCCCTGGACAACCTTGTTGCAATTCGGCTCGAACAGAATGTCGTAGCGCGGGAATTCCGGCACCGGCTTCGGCCCGATATAGGCGAAGATGAAGCCCGAGACCTCGCGCACGGCATAAGCGCCTTGCCGCACCTTGTCCTTGAAGTCGCTGAACACTGGCTCGCAAGGCTGGTCGAGGCATTTGCCCTGCGTGTCGTAGAGCCAGCCGTGATAGCAGCAGCGCAGCCCGTTCTCTTCGACGCGGCCGTATTCGAGCGAGGCGTTGCGATGGCAGCAATGCTTGTCGAGCAGACCGAGCTCGCCCTTCTTCGTGCGGAACAACACGAATTCCTCGCCCAAGAGCTTGATCAATTGGGGGCCGGGACCGAGATGCTCGGCCACAGCGACCGGCCACCAATAGCGACGCAGCATGTTGCCGGCGAGGGTATCCGGGCCGACGCGCGTCAGTTTCTCGTTTTCGGCTGCTTTCACGGCGTGTTCCTCCTGGATGAGAAGACGGTTTTCATTGTTCGAAAGCCTGTTCGCACCGCCCTGATAAGTCAAATACTCGATTGTTGCCGTCGTGATACCGAATTGCTATCAGGGGTCCCGACGCCATGGAGCTACGCCAGCTCAGATATTTCGTCGCGACAGCGGAAGCGCAGCATTTCCGCCGCGCCGCCGCGTCGCTGCGGATCGCGCAGCCGGCGCTCTCGCGCCAGATCAAGGCACTGGAGACGGAGATCGGCGTCGCGTTGTTCGAGCGCTCGCCACAAGGCGCCAAGCTGACCGAAGCGGGACGCAGCCTGCTCATCGATGCCACGCGCATCATGAACGACATCGCCGAAGCGGCGGAACGCACGCGGCGCACGGCGCGCGGCCAGCGCGGCCGGCTGCGCATTGCGTTCAGCGACGTCCTCTCCGGTCATCCGCTGCTGACGCGCAGCATCAGCCGCTTCCGCCGTGCCGCGCCCGATGTCGAGATCACCTTGCTGCCGATGGTCACGACGCCGCAGATCGAGGCCCTGCGCGCCTTGCAGGTCGATGCCGGATTCCTTTTCCACCGGCCGCTCGATGCCCGCGAATTCGCCTGGCGCGAGATGTCGCGCGAGGCCGCGCTCGTCGTCGTGCCGCGCAACCATCCGCTGGCGCGGCGCCGCACGCTTCGTATCGAGGATCTCGGCGATCAGCCGCTGCTCTGCGTCGGCGAGCACATCAATCCGGGCTTCTACCGCTCCGTCCTCGCCGCCTTCACCGCCGCGAGCATCACCCCGCGGATCGTGCAGCAGGCCGGTAGCCTCGTCGTGCTCAGCCTCGTCGAAACCGGCATGGGCGTGGGTATCGTCAGCTCGGCGCTGCGCTGGCGCATTACGCCGCAGCTCGTCATGCGTCCGGTCGAAGAATTCCTGCCGTCGACCAGCGTCGATCTCGTGTGGCGGCGCTCCGATCGCTCGGCGGTGCTGCACTCCTTCATCGCCACGGTGACCGCGCGCAAGGAAAATAAAGCGCGCTGATTGACGGACCGCGTGCGGCCGCCGACAATCAGCGCATGGTTGAGCCGATCTATTCGACAGTCACCCTCTGTGGCGCATCGATCCCGATGAAACGCGCCGGCGCCGGCCGGCCGATGCTGGTGCTGCATGGCAGCGGCGGATCGCCACGCTTCCTCCCGGCGATGCAGAAGCTGGCGGAGCGTTTCGAGGTGTTCATCCCGCAAGCGCCGGGCTTCGGCGGCACGCCGGTGCCCGACTGGCTCGAGACGATCGCCGACGTCGCCAATTTCTATCTCGAATTCCTCGAGATGTTCGACCTGCGCCAAGTCCATCTCGTCGGCCTGTCGCTCGGAGGCTGGACGGCAGCGGAGCTGGCGATTCGCGATGCGAGCCGCCTCGCCTCGCTGACGCTCATGGATGCGCCGGGGATCGTCGCTCCCGGCGTGGCGCCGCGCGATCCCGCGCTCGAGAGCGAGGAGCAAACCATTCGCAATACCTATTTCGATCCCAAGCTGGCCGACGATGCCATGGCGCGCGCCTTCGCGCCGGATAACGATTCCGTGCGCCAGGCCAATCGGCGCATCGTCATGAAGCTTGCCGGGCAGCATCGCTATCACGACCCGCAATTGCAGGCCTGGCTCTATCGCATCCGCATCCCGACGCACATCATCTGGGGCGCGGAAGACCGGCTCTTTCCGCCGGTCTACGGCGAGACATGGCAGAAGGCGATCGCCGGCGCGCGGCTTACGCTGATACCGCGCTCCGGCCATCTGCCGATCCAGGAACAGCCCGAAGCTTTCGCCGCGGCCGTCGCCGAATTCTGCGCGCAGCTATGAACCGCGACGCTTACTTCGGCAAGTACGCGTGCGTGTAGAGTTTCGACATATCGGGATTGCCTTCGACCAGCTTGAGGTCAGCAAAGGAGCGCTTCAGCGCCGCCAGTGATTCGGCGTCGAAATGGCAATCCTTGGTGAACATGCCGATCACCAGATCGTATTCGCGCGACATGACGCTCTCGCTGAAATGGGTGATCTTGCTTTCGATCTTGACCGTCTCGTCCTTATGCGCGCGCATGTAATCGACGGTCTCGATCCAGCCGGCGAGGAAAGCGCGGACCGCATCGGGATTCTTGGCGAGGATATCGTTCGAGGCATAGAGCGCACCGGACGCAACATTGCCTTCCCAGGTCGAGACCGGTGCCACCAGCCGCGCTTCTTTCTTTTCCTCCAAGGCGAGGAAGACATTCGTGCCGGTGACCATCGCATCGACCTGATGCGTCTTGAGCGCCGCGGTGACCGCCGCCACGCCGTTACCGATGGCGACCGTGGTCACGCCGTTCTCGCCCCAGCCTTTCTTGCGCGCAAGTTGGCGGGCAGACCAATCGCTGAACGAACCCGAATTCGAGACGCCGATCTTCTTGCCCCTCAGCTCGTCGACCGTTTTTATCGGTGAATCCCACGGCACGCCGACAGATAGGAATGGCGCCGGGGCCGTGTCTTCGCAGACCGCGATCATCGGCGCACCCTTGGCGACAAAAGCCATCTCGCTGCCGGCGCCGTCGCCGATATCGACGCTGCCGGCGGCAACAGCCTGCGCCATCTTGCTGCCGCCCTGGAGCTCGACGATCTTCAGATCGAGCCCGTGCTTTTTGAAAATCCCGAGCTCGTCGCCGACGTTCACCGGGATGATCGCATCCGAGGTCGGCGAGGCCTTGCCGACGGTGAGCGTCGTCTCTGCCGCCGCGGGCACTGCCACTGCGGCAAGCAACAACGCAACGAAAGCCGTTTGTTTCATCATGGTCTCCCTATTCCTACCTTTTTTATTCCGGTAGCGCCTCGACATAGCGCATGTCGATGACGCTCTTCGGATCGAACTCACCTTTTACCATGCCTTGCGCCTTGTACCAGGCGATCTGGCGCAGCACGTCTTTCACATCCAGCCGCGCCTGGCGATCGTAATAGGCGATACCGATCCGCGCCTGATCCGCGGTCAGCCCCGTATATTTGGTGGCGATGGCGATGACTTCATCCGCCGTCGGCCCATCGCGGCGGGTTCCATCCGGCGCGGTGAAGGCATCGTAGTAATCGGCGACGCCTTTCTGATAGGCACGCAGGAAGCGCTTCACCAAATCCCCGCGGTTGTTGGCGGTCTTGGTCGCGGTGAGCACGCCGCCGAGCTGCCAGGGAGCTTCGTCGCCGACATAGGCGATGAGCTTGGCGTCGCCCCTCTGCAGGCTCGGCCGCGCAAAGCTGATCGGCACGACGCCCATATCCGCCTGCCCGCCGACGATAGCCGAGATGATGTTCGGATTGCTGCCCATCGGCACGAAGCGGATCTTGGCGGGATCGATGCCATATTTTTCGGCGATCAGGGTGAGACCATACTGAGACGCATTGCCGATCTCGGACACCCCGGCCGTACGGCCCGCGAGATCCTTGCTGGTTTTCAGCCCGGCATTCCAGGCCTTGTTCGAAGCGATCAGCGTGTTGGCCTGAAAGCCCGGCGCTTCGTGGATGAAGCCGCTGATAATGCGAAGCGCGCCCTGCCCGGCGAGATTGTAGAAACCGCCGGTGAAAGCGGTCGCGCCGAAATCGAGATCGCCCGAGGCGATGCCGAGCACGAGCGGCTCTTGCGCCGTGAACGGCACCAACTCGACATCGAGCCCTTCGGCGGCGAAGTAGCCCTTGTCTTGTGCGATGAAGATGGCCGACGTACCGACCGCTTTGAAAATGCCGAATCGCACATGATCGGCCGCGCGCGCTCCTGCCGAAAAGAGCAGAAGCGCCGCCAATGCGACCAGGACTCGTCGTGTAATGCGCATCGTGTCTCCCCCGTATGGCGGAGCCGATGCGGGCGCCGGCCTTCGCCGGCGCTTCGCCCTACTCCGCCGCTTTTGTCGCCATGAAGCCGAGCGTGTAATCGGCGTCCTTGGACCTCTGCTCCATCATAGTCGATTTCTGCGGGAAGACGATCTTCTGCTGCGCCGGGTCGCGGATGACGCAGAGCGGGTCCTTGCCGGCCGCGACCGCGGCGATGCTCTCGCGCATCATCTGGCGCATCTGGATGATGCCGCCGTCGGACACGCCGAGATGCTCGTTTGGGCGATCGGCGATCACGCCTTGCTGCTCGACCGCCATGCGATCCTGATCGTTGACGTTGATGCCCCACCAATCGTTCTCGAGCGGGGCATATTCGCCGTACTTCACATCGCGCCGCGAGGTGTGGAAGGAGCGCTTGTCGCTCGGATAGAAGCGGACGAAATAGAGCAAGGTCGAGGCATCGTCCGCCGGCACGCGATAGATCATCGAGCGCACGAGTTCGCCATTCGGATCGACCGCCGGCAGCGCGAAGCGGTTGACGAGCGGGAAGCCGTAGCACGAGATGTGCGTGTCTTCGATGCCCTCCATCGTCATTACATTATTCGCGCCGTAGGGTGTGCGCTCCCAATGATACGTCACCTTGCGCGCGCCATAGGCCGGGAAGGTGTAGCCGTGCAGCCAGGCGAGATGGCTGATATCGACGATGTTCTCGACGTGGTTGAAGAAATTGGCGTGGATGGTCTGGACCTGCACCTCTTTGACGCCGTCTTCCATCAGCAGCACGTCATAGAGCGGCAGTAGCGGCGCGGGAAGCGGGCCCATATAGCCGAAGATAATACCGCTCAGCTCTTGCACTGGATAAGCGGTGAGCTTGATCTTCTCCTTGAAGCCGCTGCCCTCGGGCTCGGCCGGCTGCTCGAGGCATTGACCCGACGCATCGTAGAGCCAGCCGTGATAGGGGCAGCGTAGGCAATCGCCTTCGACACGGCCGTAATCGAGCGCGAGGCTGCGATGCGCGCAGCGCGCCTGCATCAGCACCGGCTTGCCGCTCTCGCCGCGATAGAGAACGAGCTCCTCGCCGAGCACCTTCACGCGCTGCGGCTTCTTGGTGACGGTCTCGGTACAACCCACCGGATGCCAGTAGCAGCGCAGCAGCTCGCCCATCGGCGTGCCGCGACCGACCTGCGTGAAACGCTGGTTTTCTTCTGCGCTCAGCATGGCTCGCTCTCCTCTTCGTTTCGCTCCCGCGCCCCGCGTCTGTCCGGCAAGCCGGCGATCACATATGTGGGCTCGCAGGGAGAATAGCATATATAAAATTTTATATAAATGGCGCCGGCGGCGCGCTTGCCACGGGTGAGCGCGAAATCCGCTATGATGCGTAGCGCTATGACGGAATTGAGGAAAAGCCCGACGTGACACCAAAGCGGCCGAAAGCGAAAGCGCCACGCCCAAGCGCGGAACACCGGGACTATCCGGCTTCCGAAGCCATCGGCCTCCTCATGCGCATCGCCCTCTTCGGACTGCGCGCCAGCTTCAAGGCGCAGCTCGCCAAGCACGGCGTGCCGTGGAGCGCCTGGTATTATCTGCGCGTGCTGTGGGAGCACGACGCGATCACGCAGCGCGAGCTCACCGAGCGCGTTGGCGTGATGCAACCCAACACGGTGAGCGCGCTGCAGACCATGCGCCGCGCCGGCTGGGTCACGATCGCGCGTGGCGATAAGGACCGCCGCCAGATCATCGTCTCGCTCACGCCGAAAGGCCGCAAGCTGATGCAGCGGCTGCTGCCCGAGATCCGCGGCATCGTGCGGCCGATCCTGCTCGAGAATTTCTCCGCGCGTGAGGAGAAGGAGCTCCGCCGCCTGCTCAACAAGATCTGCGACAACGTCCGCCAGAACGCGCCGGCTTAGTCGGCGCTTGCCAAGCGGGGGCCCCGCCCCTACCTCTAGCCCGTCGGAGGGGATGTGAGCGAAACACGATTCTATGCGGCGCTGCCGGCGCGTGGCGTGATCGAGATCACCGGCGAGGATCGCGTCGAATTCCTGCAAGGCCTGGTCTCGAACGACGTGACCAAGGTCGCGGCAGACCGTGCGATCTATGCCGCACTGCTGACGGCGCAAGGCCGCTACCTTTTCGATTTCTTCATCATCGCGTTGGGCGACGCGCTGTATCTCGACGCCGAAGCGTCACGGCTCGCCGAACTGCAACGGCGGCTCACGCTCTACAAGCTGCGCGCCAAGGTGGCGTTAAGCGATGCGAGCGCACGGTTTGTGATCGCGGTAGCCTGGGGCGATAGCACGGCGCCAGCGCTTGGCCTCGCCGGCGAGAGCGGCGCGGCGAAAGAATTTGCCGGCGGCATCGCCTATATCGATCCGCGGCTCAATGCTTTGGGCGCGCGCTTCATGCTGCCGCGCGAGAACAGCGGTGCGCTCCAGCAGGCTGGCTTCGTCGCGAGCGATGCCGATTCCTACGACCGCCATCGCCTCGCGCTCGGCGTGCCCGACGGCACGCGCGATCTCACGCCCGAAAAAGCGCTGCTCATGGAATCGGGATTCGATGAGCTCAACGGCATCGACTGGCAGAAGGGCTGCTATATGGGCCAGGAGCTCACCGCGCGCATGAAATATCGCGCGCTGGTGAAGAAGCGCCTGCTGCCGGTCGCGATCGAAGGCGGCGACGTGGCGCCGGGCACCGAGATCACGCAGGACGGCAGCGAGGCCGGGGAAATGCTCTCGACCCGCGATGGCCGCGGCCTCGCGCTGCTGCGGCTCGAAGCCGTGGAAGCCGCGCAAAACAACGGCGCCGACCTCAAGGCCGGCGCCGCGATTATCAAGCCCGAGAGACCGGGCTGGTTGAAAGACTAATCATCCACGTCATTGCGAGCGAAGCGAAGCAACCCAGTTGTCGAACCAGACTGGATTGCTTCGTCGCTACGCTTCTCGCAATGACGAATTAATGCTGCTGCGGCGGCGGACCGCCCGCTGGCGGCCCACCCGGCGGGCCCCCTGCAGGAGGAGCGGGCGGCTTCGGTATATTGGCATAGACCGCGCCCGGCACGACCGTCATCACGAAGGTCGTCGGTGTCTCGCTCGGACCGAAAGGTCCCGGCACGGCGTGCTTCACCGGCTTCAGCGATTTGAGGTAAGCGGCGATCGCCAGCGCGTCCGATTTCGTCAGATGGCCGAGATCCTTATAGGGCATGATCGGCGCGAGGATGCGGCCGTCAGGACGCACGCCCGTGGTGAACGCCGTGACGATCTGCTGCGTCGTCCATTTGCCGAGGCCGGTTTCGGGATCGGGCGTCAGGTTGCGGCCGACGAAAACGCCGAGGCCCGGTATCGAGAAGCCGACATCGGAGCCGCCAAGAAAGCGCGCCGTATCGGGATGACCGAGGAAGCTGCCGGGCGTATGGCAATCGCTGCAGCCGCCCAGCGTCACCAGATATTTACCGCGCTCGATCTGTGATTCCGCGGCAGCGCCGGTCGATATCGAGCCCGCCAACATCACGGCGCCGGCAACGGATGCGACCATCCAGCGCAAGCCCTTTGCAACCACATCACCCTCCCTGAAACAGTTGCAGTTGATAGTGCATCTAACACATCATGGCAGGCGACAAAAGAAAAACGTCGCACGCAGCGCGAGACACCCGCATGGCGAAGTGTTTCGAATGCGTAACATAGGGAGGCTATTTCGGGGATCATGCCGATCGCGCATTCAGCCGCGCTCCGTCGCCGCCTTCTTGTCCGCGGCCGCGATCGGGGGCCCGACCATCTTCATGCCGCATGTCTCCGCCACCGCGGCGAATTTCGCCGGATCATCCGGCCCCACGCCCTTCTCCTTCAGCTTGACGAAGAACGCGTCCAGCCCGCCGGGCGTCATCAAATTACAGATCTTCGGCGGCGGCTGATCCTTGCGTGTGTTCTGGAACGTATGCGCCACGCCCGGCGGCACGGAGGCGAAATCGCCCGGCATCAAGTCGATAATCTCATCACCGATCTGCACCGTCAGCACGCCCTCGAGCACATAGAACGTGTCGTGCTGTTCGTCGTGGACGTGCAGCGGCGGCCCGGTCATATAGCCGATATCGAAAACGAGGAAGTCGAAGGGAGCGCCCGTCTGACTGCCGTGCTTGAACGGCGGGCTCGGTCCATAAACATCACCATTCGACGCGCGGACCACGCGTGCTTCCGCCATAACTTTCCTCCTTCACCCTGTTCGCCTGCGCGACCGTTCTTTCGCGCGACTCTTCGATACGAAAAGAATGACCCGGCGTTAGACGCACCGTCTAATGGCATTTCGATATAGTGATTATTCCGATGAAGAATTTATCCGCCGTCGACCTCAATCTCCTCGTCGCCTTCGACGCGCTTCTCGCCGAGCGCAACGTGACCCGCGCGGCGCAGCGCATCGGCTTGTCGCAGCCGGCACTGAGCAAGGCGCTCAATCGCCTGCGCGACATTTTCGGCGATCCGCTTTTCGAGCGGCGCGACGGGCTGATGCAGCCGACGCCGCACGCCCTCAAGCTCAGCCACCCGGTACGGCGCGCGCTCGACGAAATCCAGTCCGCGCTGGCGCCGCGCGATTTCGATCCGGCTCGCGCCCAATCGACCGTCACGCTCGGCCTCGTCGATTATTATGAAGTGCTGGTGCTGCCGCGCTTGCTGGCCGAATTGCGGCGTAGCGCGCCCGGCATCGATATCGCCGTCAAACCCACCGACCGGCTGCGGGTGTACGATCAATTCGCCAAGAACGAGATCGATTTTGCCATCGTCCCCATTTCCGAGAGCCTGACCGAACTCCATGCCGATCCGCTCAGCGTCGAGGACGCCGTGACCTTGATGGCCGAAGGCCACCCGCTGAGGCACGACCTCACGCTCGAGCGCTTCGCCGAGACCGGGCACATCATCGTCGGTCTCGAAGGTCAGGGCGTGGGGCGGATCGACGCGCTGCTCGCGGCACGCGGCTTGCGGCGCCGGATCGCGCTGCGGCTGCCGCATTTCACCAGCGTGCCTTTCATCGTCGGCGGCAGCGATCTCATCACGACCATGCCGCGCGGCCTTGGCACGCGTCTCGCCGCGGCGGCGAAGATCGTTTGCCTGCCGCCACCCTTGCCTGTGCCACCGGTCACGATCCATCTCGCCTGGCATCCGCGCAACGCGGCCTCGCCGCTCCATCACTGGATGCGCGAAACGATCAAATCGATAGCGGCGAGCGTCTAGCGCATCGGCTCGTAGGCGACGATCGGCCACTCGCCGCTTTCGACGGCACCTCGAACGTCAATCTAACGTGCTTACTCTTTTTGCTGTGGGTCTATGCGCCCGAAAAGCCCGTTCGCCTCGTCGGCGGGTCCTGCGGCGAAGTAGAGGGTCTCTGGGCTCGAATGGAGCCCACCGCCAAAAGTGAGGGTCCACAAGCCTTCGATCGTGATCGGCTTGTGGTTGGCGCCTTCGAGCTGATCCACGAACCTGCCGTCCAGTGAGAAGACGTTGATCCGGCCATCGCCGAAATCGCCGACCAGCACATCGCCGCCGAATGAACCGAAGCCCTCTGGCACGAGGGCGAGGCCCCAAGGCGAGTTGAGATGGCCGCGCGTCGCGAAGCGGCTCAGCAAATGACCATCCGTGTCGAAAATATCAACGAAGCCGTTGCCGGGACCAGCAACATCATCATGTCTCGCCGCGTCCTGCATCGCGTAGGTCACCCAGAGCTCGCCGTTGATGTTGCGGATGCCGAAGGGCGCGAAGTCAGCCGGGATTTTCGGATCGCTGAACGAACCGTCGAGTTGGGCCGGAGCAAAGTTGCTATCGAAGACGTCGATCCGCCCCTGACGGAAATTGGTCGCGAATAAGAAGTTCCCGGTCGCGTTGGTCCCAAGAGCGAGACCCTTATAGACGGATCCGTTCAATGCGGGATTTGGGGACGGCGGG
>DATMZZ010000068.1:0-7613 GCA_035573175.1 Allostellaceae bacterium | reverse complement strand
AAGGGCGTGATGGAATTCCTGCTGATCAATCATCCGCTCGATTGCCCGATCTGCGATCAGGGCGGCGAATGCGATCTGCAGGATCAGGCGATGGCCTATGGCTTCGATCGCGGCCGCTATCAGGAAAACAAGCGCGCGGTGAAGGACAAGGATTTCGGCCCCCTTGTCGAGACCAGCATGAATCGCTGCATCCATTGCACGCGCTGCATCCGCTTCCTCGCCGATGTCGCAGGCGTCGCCGATCTCGGCGGCATCGGCCGTGGCGAGAACATGGAGATCGATACTTTCGTCGGCAAATCGCTCGAATCCGAGATGTCGGCGAATATCATCGATCTCTGCCCGGTCGGTGCGCTGACCTCGAAGCCTTATTCCTTTGCGGCGCGGCCCTGGGAGCTGCGCAAGACGGAATCGATCGATGTCCTCGATGCGGTCGGCTCCAACATCCGTGTCGACGCGCGCGGTTCCGCCGTCCTGCGCATCCTCCCGCGCCTCAATGAAGAGGTGAATGAGGAGTGGATCTCAGACAAGACGCGCTTCGCCGTCGACGGCCTTGGCAAGCGACGCCTCGACCGGCCTTATATGCGCCGCGCCGGCAAGCTGGTCGAAGCGACCTGGCCTGAAGCCTTCGCGCTGATCTGCTCGCGTCTGAAGGGCGCGGCGGGCAATCGCATTGCCGCCATCGCCGGCGATCTCGCCGATACCGAGGCGATGTTCGCGCTGAAAGAGCTGATGACGTCTCTTGGCTCAGCGAATATCGATTGCCGCCAGGATGGCGCCGCGCTCGATCCGTCGAACCGCGCCGGTTATCTCTTCAACACGACCATCGCCGGCATCGAGAAGGCCGATGCGTGTGTGCTGATCGGCACCAATCCGCGTTACGAGGCGGCGATCATCAACGCGCGGCTGCGCAAGCGCTGGCTGCAAGGCGGCTTCCGCGTCGGCGCCTTCGGCCCGGCGCTCGACCTGACCTTCCCGGTGACGACGCTCGGCACGGGCCCGCAAGGTCTCGTCGATCGGGCGAAGGAATTCCTCAAAGACGCCAAGCAGCCGATGCTGATCCTCGGCATGGGCGCCCTGTGCTGCAAGGACGGCGCGGCGATCCTGGCTGAAGCGCGTGCGCTCGCCGAAAGCGCCGGCATGGTTCGCGAGGGCTGGAATGGCTTCAACGTGCTGCATCTCGCGGCGGCGCGTGTCGGTGGCCTCGATCTCGGCTTCGTGCCGGGGCAGGGCGGGCGCGACGTCGCCGGCATCCTCGCCGGGGCGGAGAAAGGCGAGATCGATGTCGTCTATCTGCTCGGCGCGGATGAGATCGACACCGCGCGGCTCGGCTCGGCTTTCGTGATCTATCAGGGTCATCACGGCGATCGCGGCGCGGCGCGCGCCGATGTCGTCCTGCCCGGCGCCGCCTACACCGAAAAAGACGCGTGTTACGTCAATACCGAGGGCCGGGTGCAGCTTGCGCGGCGCGCGGTGTTCCCGCCCGGCGAGGCGCGCGAAGATTGGGCGATCCTGCGCGCGCTGTCGGCGGCACTCGACAAGCCGCTGCCTTACGACTCGCTCGCCGCGTTGCGCCGCCGCCTGGTGCAGGCGTATCCGAGCTTCGCCGAAATCGAAGCGGCGCCGCATGCCGCCTGGGGAAGCTTCGGCAAAGCCGGCGCCGTCGACGATGCGGCTTTCGTCTATCCGGTCCGCGATTTCTATCGCACCGACATGATCAGCCGCGCTTCGCCGACCATGGCGGATTGTGCCGCCGCGCGCGCCGAAGCGGGCGCGCAGAAGACGGGCACCCATGGGTAACTTCCTCACCACCTACGGCCTGCCGACGGCGCTGCTGATCGGCGAGATTCTGCTGATCATCGTGCCGCTGCTGCTCGCGGTCGCTTACCTGACCCTCGCTGAGCGCAAGGTGCTGGCGGCGGCGCAGCTTCGCCGCGGCCCGAATGTCGTCGGTCCTTTCGGCCTGTTCCAGCCGCTCGCCGACGGGCTGAAGCTCTTGATGAAAGAGACCGTGATCCCGACCGGCGCCAACCGCGGCGTCTTCCTCGCGGCGCCGATCGTGACCTTCAGCCTCGCCATCGTCGCCTGGGCGGTGATCCCCTTCGACGACGGCGTGGTGATCGCGAATATCAATGTCGGCATCCTCTATCTCTTCGCGATCAGCTCGCTCGGCGTCTACGGCATCATCATGGCCGGCTGGTCGTCGAATTCGAAATACGCCTTCCTCGGCGCGCTGCGCTCGGCGGCGCAGATGGTGTCCTACGAGGTCTCGATCGGCTTCGTGATGGTGAGCGTGCTGCTTTGCGTCGGCTCGCTCAATCTCTCGGCGATCGTCGAGGCGCAGAAGACGATCTGGTTCTGCGTCCCGCTGCTGCCGATGTTCGTCGTGTTCTTCATCTCGGGCCTCGCCGAGACCAACCGCTCGCCCTTCGATCTGCCGGAGGGTGAATCGGAACTGGTGGCGGGTTTCTTCGTCGAATATTCGGCGATGGCCTTCGCGCTCTTCTATCTCGGCGAATACGCCAACATGATCCTGATGAGCGCGATGACGAGCATTCTGTTCCTCGGCGGCTGGCTCGCGCCGTTCAACTGGCAGCCCTTCACCGGCATCGGCGCGCATCTCTGGTCGATGTTCTGGTTCTTCGGGAAGATGGCCGTCGTTCTTTTCTTCTTCCTGTGGGTGCGCGCGACCATGCCGCGCTTCCGCTATGACCAGCTCATGCGGCTCGGCTGGAAGGTGTTTCTGCCGCTCTCGCTGCTGTGGCTCGTGATCACGGCGGGCGTGCTCGTGACGATGGGCTGGCTGCCCGTCGGAGGAGGGTGATCATGGCAATCATGGATCGCGGCGGCCTGCGCAGCCTGCTCCTCGTGGAGCTCGCCTCCGGCCTGTGGCTGACGCTCAAATACATGTTCAAGACGCCAGTGACGGTGAACTATCCCTTCGAGAAGGGGCCGATCAGCCCGCGCTTCCGCGGCGAGCATGCGCTGCGTCGCTATCCCAATGGCGAAGAGCGCTGCATTGCCTGCAAGCTGTGCGAGGCAATTTGCCCTGCGCTCGCCATCATCATCGAGGCCGAGCCGCGCGACGACGGCAGCCGCCGCACCACGCGCTACGACATCGATATGACGAAATGCATTTATTGCGGCATGTGCCAGGAAGCCTGCCCGGTCGATGCCATCGTCGAGGGCCCGAATTTCGAATTCGCCGCCGAGACCCGCGAAGAGCTTTTCTACAATAAGGAAAAGCTGCTCGCGAACGGCGATCGCTGGGAGGCGGAGATCGCGAAGAATATCGCGCTCGACGCCCCGTATCGGTAGGGGGCACATGATACGCATCGCGCGATTCCCCCTCACCCTCCCGGCACTGCGCGCCGGGTCCCTCCCTCTCCCCGTAGGGGCGAGGGCGATTCTGCGCGTTGCTCCCTCTCCCCAGCGGGGAGAGGGCGGCTGGGGTGAGGGGGCCTTCTGATGGACGTTGGTACCCTTCTTCAGGCGATCTGCTTCTACGCCTTTGCCGGCGTGGCGGTCGCGTCGGGCGTGATGGTGGTCTCGGCCCGCAACCCGGTCCACTCGGTGTTGTTCCTCATCCTCGCCTTCTTCAATGCGGCGGGGCTGTTCGTGCTCTTGGGCGCCGAGTTTCTGGCGATGATCCTCGTCATCGTCTATGTCGGCGCGGTCGCGGTGCTGTTCCTCTTCGTCGTGATGATGCTCGACATCAATTTCGTCCAGCTGCGCCACGGCTTCATGCAATACCTGCCGGTTGGCGCGCTGGTCGGGCTCGTGCTGCTGGTCGAGCTGGTGCTCGTTTTCGGCGCCTGGACCCTTTCGCCCGAAATCGGCAGCGCGGCGGCAGCACCGATGCCGGAACCGGCCCAGGTCACCAACACGGCGGCGCTCGGCTTGCTGCTTTACACGCATTACATCTACGCCTTCCAGGCGGCCGGGCTGATCCTGCTGGTCGCGATGATCGGCGCGATCGTGCTGACGCTCCGGTCACGCGAGGGCGTGAGGCGCCAGAAGATCTCTCAACAGGTGACGCGTCGCCGCGAGGCTTCGGTCGAGATCGTCAAGGTCCGGCCGCGGCAGGGGGTGTGATTCGATGCTGCAGATCGGCCTAGCCCATTACCTGACCGTCGCCGCGATCCTCTTCACCCTCGGCATCTTCGGCATCTTCCTCAACCGCCGGAACGTCATCATCATCCTGATGTCGATCGAGCTCATCCTGCTCGCGGTCAACATCAATTTCGTCGCCTTTTCGTCCTTCCTCGGCGATCTCGTCGGCCAGGTCTTCGCGATGTTCGTCCTGACCGTCGCCGCGGCCGAGGCGGCGATCGGCCTTGCCATCCTCGTCGTCTATTTCCGCAACCGCGGCACCATCGCGGTCGAAGACATCAACCTGATGAAAGGCTGATCGTGACTGTCGCCGCCATCTTCCTGCCGCTGATCGCGTCGATCATCGCCGGCTTCTTCGGCCGCTGGATCGGCGACCGTGGTGCGCAACTCGTCACCTGCGCGGCAGTGCTGATCTCGGCGGTGCTGGCGATCTTCATCTTCTTCCAGGTGGCGATCGGCGGCCAGGCGGTGACCGTCGATCTCTTCAATTGGATGGACACCGGCGACCTTCAGGTCGAGTGGGCGCTGCGCTTCGATACGCTCTCGGCGGTGATGATCTGCGTCGTCACCATCGTGTCGTCGATGGTCCATGTCTATTCGATCGGCTACATGGCGCATGATCACTCGATCCCGCGCTTCATGGCCTATCTCAGCATCTTTACCTTCTTCATGCTGATGCTGGTGACCTCGGACAATTTCGTCCAGCTTTTCTTCGGCTGGGAAGGCGTCGGCCTCGCGTCTTATCTGCTGATCGGTTTCTGGTACGATCGGCCGAGCGCCAATGCCGCGGCGATCAAGGCCTTCGTCGTCAACCGCGTCGGCGATTTCGGCTTCGCCCTCGGCATCTTCGCGGTCTATCTGCTGTTCGGCTCGCTGCAATTCGACACAGTGTTCGGCGCCGCGCCCGAAGTGGCGAAGACGACGATCAACTTCCTCGGCCATGTCTGGCCGGCGCTGACCGTTACCTGCATCCTCTTGTTCGTCGGCGCGATGGGTAAATCGGCGCAGCTTGGTCTCCACACCTGGCTGCCGGACGCGATGGAAGGCCCGACCCCGGTCTCGGCCTTGATCCATGCCGCGACCATGGTGACGGCCGGTGTCTTCATGTTGGCGCGCTTGTCGCCGCTTTTCGAATATTCGCCAACCGCGCTCGCGGTCGTTGTCGTGATCGGCGGCACCACGGCGATGTTCGCCGCCACCATCGGCATGGCGCAGAACGACATCAAGCGTGTCATCGCTTATTCGACCTGCAGCCAATTGGGCTACATGTTCTTCGCCGCCGGCGTCTCCGCCTATGGCGCGGCGATGTTCCATCTCATGACGCATGCCTTCTTCAAGGCGCTGCTGTTCCTGTGCGCCGGCTCGGTCATCCACGCGATGTCGGGCGAGCAGGACATGCGCAAGATGGGCGGCATCCGCTATCTCGTGCCCTACACCTATATCCTGATGTGGATCGGTAGCCTGTCGCTGGCCGGAATCTGGCCCTTCGCCGGCTATTATTCGAAGGATACGATCCTCGAAGCATCCTATGCGGCCGGCACCGGCGTCGGCATGTATGCCTATTGGCTCGGCGTCTTCGGTGCTTTCATCACCGCGTTTTATTCCTGGCGCCTCCTCTTCATGACCTTCCACGGCAAGAGCCGCGCCGATCATGAGGTGCTGCATCACGCGCATGAATCGCCGCCGGTGATACTCTGGCCGCTGGTCGTGCTGGCGATCGGCGCCGTCGTCGCGGGCTTCCTCGGCTTCAACTATTTCGTCGGCGAGGGCAGGGCGGAATTCTGGCGCGAGGCGATCCTCGTTCTGCCGGGACATGACACGGTCGGCGGGGCAGAAGAAGTGCCGTTCTGGGTCGGCAAGCTGCCGCTGGCGATGGGCCTCCTCGGCATTTTCATCGCCTGGCTCGCCTATGTCGTTATGCCCGATCTGCCGGCCAGGACCGCACGCGCCCTGCGGCCGATCTATTTGCTGTTCTTGAACAAATGGTATTTCGACGAGATCTACGACTTCCTCATCGTGCGGCCGCTGATGGCGCTCGGCAGCGGGCTCTGGAAGAAGGGCGACGGTGCGGTCATCGATGGGCTCGGACCTGACGGGCTCGCGACGACGACGCGGCGCCTCTCCGTCGGCGCCAGCCGGCTGCAGACCGGCTACCTCTACCACTATGCCTTCGCGATGCTGATCGGCGTGGTGGTGCTGGTCTCCTGGTATCTCCTGTTCCAAATCGGGTGAGCGGAAACATGGATAATTGGCCGCTCCTCAGTCTCGTCACCTTCCTGCCGATCGCCGGCGTCTTCGCGATCATGATCCTGCGCGGCAACGCGGAGGATGTCGCCCGCAATGCGCGCTGGATCGCGCTCTGGACCTCGCTGATCGACCTCGTCCTCTCGCTTATCATTTGGGCGCGGTTCGATCCGACGACGTCGGATTTCCAATTCGTCGAGCAGGCCGAATGGCTGCCGCATTTCCACATCGCCTATCAGATGGGAATCGACGGCATCTCGCTGTTCTTCGTCGTGCTCTCGGCGTTCCTGACGCCGATCTGCGTCGTCTCGAGCTGGGGCTCGGTCAAGGTTCGAGTGAAGGAATACATGATCGCCTTCCTCGTGCTCGAGACGTTGATGATCGGCATGTTCTGCGCGCTCGATTTCTTCGTCTTCTACATGTTCTTCGAAGGCGTACTGATCCCGATGTTCCTGATCATCGGTGTCTGGGGCGGGCCGCGCCGGGTCTATGCCGCGTTCAAATTCTTCCTCTATACGCTGCTCGGCTCGGTGCTGATGCTCCTCGCGATCATCGCCGTCTATTTCCAGGTCGGCTCGACCGATATCGTCGCGGCGCTGAATTTCAGCTTCGATCCGGCGTTGCAGAAATGGCTCTGGCTCGCCTTCTTCGCCTCCTTCGCGGTGAAGGTGCCGATGTGGCCGGTCCATACCTGGCTGCCTGACGCGCATGTCGAGGCGCCGACCGCGGGCTCGGTCATCCTCGCCGGCGTGCTGCTGAAGATGGGCGGCTACGGCTTCATCCGCTTCTCGCTGCCGATGTTCCCGGACGCCTCGGCCTATTTCACGCCGCTGGTCTATACGCTCAGCGTCGTCGCGATCATCTACACCTCGCTGGTCGCCCTGGCGCAGGACGACATGAAGAAGCTCATCGCTTATTCGTCCGTCGCCCATATGGGCATCGTGACCATGGGCATCTTCACGGTGACCTCCGAAGGCCTGCAAGGCGCGATGATTCAGATGCTGAGCCACGGCGTGGTCTCCGCCGCGCTCTTCCTCTGCGTCGGCGTCGTCTATGACCGGCTGCATACGCGCGAGATCGCGCGCTATGGCGGTGTCGTCAACAATATGCCGAAATACGCCTTCTGCTTCATGATTTTCATGCTGGCTTCGGTCGGCCTGCCGGGCACCAGCGGCTTCATCGGCGAGTTCCTGTCGCTCTTGGGCGCGTTCCGCGTCAACACCTGGGTCGCGTTCTTCGCGACCACCGGCATGATTCTG
>DATMZZ010000067.1:0-4020 GCA_035573175.1 Allostellaceae bacterium | reverse complement strand
TTGCTGGGTATGCTGTCGCTTGCGGCAATGGCAATCGCGCCGCTTGCTTGGGCCGATACCTGGGACGACACGCTCAAAGCGGCGATTGCCGAGGGCGAAGTCGATGTGCATGGCGGCCCCGGCGAGGTCTTCCATCACATTCTGGTCGACGGATTCCGGAAGGCCTATCCGCAGATCAAGATCAATTTCAGCGGCCTCAGCGGGCGCGACGCGATCCCGAAGATCGTGCGCGAGCGCGCGGCCGGGATCTACAGCACCGACGTCTATATCGGCGGCTCGTCGTCGATTCTGCAGAGCCTCAAGCCGATCCACGCTTTCGCGCCGATCCGGCCTGCCTTCATCCTGCCCGAGGTGCTCGACGACAAAGCGTGGTATGGCGGGCTCGATGGCGGCTGGGTCGACCGCGACAAGACGTTCATTTTCGGCTTCGAAGCGACCGTGACCGAGACGACGGCGGTCAATCGCGACTTCGTCTCGCGCGACTTTCTGAGCACCTATGACGATCTGCTGAGCCCGAAGGTCGCCGGCAAGATCGTGTTTGACGATCCACGCATGCCCGGGCCCGGTCTTGGTGCGGCGCAGCGCTATTTGCTCAATTTCGGCGAGGACTGGCTGAAGCGGCTCTATAGCCAACAAAAGATCACTTACATCGCCAATCCGCGCCAGGAAGCGGAATGGTTGATTAGCGGCAAATACCCAATCGCCATCGGCGCCTCGGCCGACCAGATCGACCGCTTCCACCAGATGGGTCTGGGGAAGAATGTCGTCTCTTTCGAGGCGCCGATGCCGCGTCCGACATTGGATTTCGCTTATGGCAGCGTGGCGTTGATGGCGAATGCGCCGCATCCCAACGCCGCCAAGGTCTATATCAATTGGCTGCTGTCGAAAGCTGGGCAGACCGAATGGGGCAAGATTGGCGGCAACAGCCGGCGGATCGACATCCCTTGGGCCGTGCCGGCGCTCGCGCCCAAGCCGGGCGTCACCTACATCCCCGAGCAGACCGAGGAAAATCTCGCCAATCGCCAGGAGGCGGGGAAGCTCGCCAAGCAATACATCCCGGTCGGGCCCTGAGCCGCTCCAGCAGGTTGTTTCGGCCGCAGCGGTTTTCTATCATATTGATATGCAATGAGTAATAAAGACGAAGATATGCACGACACCGAATTCGATCACGAGCACCTTGGTGAATCGATGTCGGAAGAGCAGCGAGCCGCGCTCGCTGCTTTCATCTGGAGTCAGGAGCACGTCGAGCTCAAGACCGTCGGCATCGATATCGGTAGCTCGACCTCGCATCTGCTCTTCGCCAAGATTCTTCTGCAGCGGCACAATCAGGGACTGTCGGCCCGTTTCGTGGTCGTCGACCGGCAAGTGCTGTGGCGCTCGCCGATCATGCTCACGCCCTTCCTGCCGGATGGGCTGATCGATGCGCAGGCGCTGAAGCAGTTCATCGACAAATCCTACAAAGAGGCCGGCTTCGAGCGCACCGATATTGATAGCGGCGCGGTCATCCTGACCGGTGAGGCAATCAAGCGGAAGAATGCGCGCGCGATCGACGAGCTTTTCGCCGACGAGGCGGGGAAATTCGTCTGCGCCACCGCCGGCCACATCCTCGAATGCCGCCTGGCGGCGCATGGCTCGGGCGCGGTGAAGCTGTCGCGCGATCGCGCGCAAAACGTGCTGCATGTCGATATCGGCGGCGGCACGACCAAGCTGACGCTGATCGAGAAGGGCACGCCGGTGAGCTCGGCGGCTTTCGCGGTCGGCGGGCGCCTTGTTGCGAGAGATGACAAAGGCAAATGGACACGCATCGATGATTCGGCGCGGCTGACGGCCGAGGATCTCGGCTTCGCGCCGACGCCGGAAGCTTTTGCCGATCCGGCGAAGCGCGAAGCGACGGCACAGCGCTTGGCGAAGGTTGCGGCCGATTACGTGCTCGGCGCCAAGCTCGATCCGCTCGGGCAAAAACTGATGCTGACCGAGCCGCTGCGGCGCACGGCCGAGCCGGTGGCGCTGACTTTCTCGGGTGGCGTCTCCGAATACATCTTCGGCACCGAGCCGCAGCAATTCGGCGACATTGCCATGCCGCTGGCGAAAGCCTTGATCAAAGAGCTGACGACGCGCGCCAAGCTGCAACTGATCGATCCCGGCCAGCGCATCCGCGCGACGGTGATCGGCGCCTCGCAATTCACCATCCAGGTCAGCGGCAAGACGATCTATCTCTCCGATCCGTCGATGCTGCCGGTCCATGGCGTGCCGGTGATGCATGTCGGCCGCACCGCCGAGGATCATCCCGAGAAGCTGACCGAGGCGATCCGACAGGGCTTTATCGGCCTCGATCTCGAGCCCGATGCACGCGCCGCGATCGCTTTCTCCTGGCAGGGCGATCCGAGCTTCGAGCGCCTCGCCGCGACCAGCAAAGCGATTATCGCCGCGGTTGCGAAGAAGCGCAGCGAGCCTCTCTTCCTGATGATCGATGGCGATATCGGCCGCACCATCGGCCGGCTCCTCCATGAGGAGCTTGGCCTGCCCGGGCCGCTCGTCTCGATCGATGGCGTGCAATTACAGGATCTCGACTATGTCGATGTCGGCGAGTTGATGTCGCCGCCGGGCGTCGTGCCGGTCGTGATCAAATCGCTGCTGTTCTCTTAAGGGGATTGCCCAGGAAGATTGGCAAGGAGGAAACCATGTCAGACGATCGAATCCCGCGCATACGCGTCGATTCCTATCAGGAGTGGATCAAGAAAGAAGGCGTGCTGGTCCATGAGGACTATGCGATCGATGCCTTCGCGATGCAGACCAAACCGTGGGCGCGCTACGGCATGAATGGCGCCGCCCTCCATCTCAAAGGGCGCGGCGATTTCACCAGCATGTTCCTGTTCGAGCTTCCGCCCGGCGGCACATCGGCGCCGCAGCATCACATCTACGAGCAGGTGACCTACGTCCTCGAAGGCTCGGGCAGCACGCAGCTCGAATTCCCGGACGGCGCCAAGCGCAGCTTCGAATGGGGCCCGCGCAGCATGTTCGCGATCCCGCTCAACGCGAAGTATCGGCATTTCAACGGCAGCGGCCAGAAGCGCGTCCTGATGGTCTGCACGACCAACATGCCGATGATCATGAACATCTTCCACAACGAGAATTTCATCTTCAACAACGTCGCGGTCTTCGCCGATCGCATGGGCAAGGACGAGTATTACAACGGCGAAGGCGACCTCACGATGGTGCGCCCCGGCAACCATATGTGGGAGACGAATTTCGTTCCCGATCTCGAGAATCTCGAGCTGCATTCCTGGGAAGATCGCGGCGCCGGCAGCTCGAACATCATGTTCGTCCTCGCCGACAGCTCGATGCACGCGCATATCTCGGAGATGGTGCCCGGCACCTATAAGAAGGCGCATCGCCACGGCCCTGGCGCGCATGTCATGTGCGTCGTCGGCACCGGCTTTTCGCTCTTGTGGTTCGAGGGCCAGAAAGACTGGCTGCGCGTCGACTGGAAGCACGGCGTCGTCTTCCCGCCGGCGGATAAGCAGATCCATCAGCACTTCAACACCAGCAATCGCAACGCGCGCTACCTCGCGACCAATGTCGGCGGCATCCGCTATCCGCTGACCGCGGCGAGCCGTCGCTCGGGCGGCGGCGAAGAAGGCATGCAGAAGCAAGCGGTGTCGCTCAGCATGAAATTGGGCGGCGACCAGATCGAATACGAAGATCAGGATCCGCGTATCCATCCGCTCTGGGTGTCGGAGATGAGGAAGAACGGCTCGCGCATCGATCCGAAGATGCACAAGTGGTTCCCCGAGGAGCAGTACGAGGCGGCGGAATAACACGGAGCATCGGTGTAACAAGCGACGGCCCGGCCATGCGCCGGGCCGTTTGCTTTTTGGCGCCGGTTTAGTTCGCCGTCACGCCGGTTTGCGTCGTCAGCGCATTCGGTATTTGCCAGCGCTTCAGGGGCCGGCCCTCGACGAGGGCGCCGAGCTCACGCAGCCAGATGTTGCGCCAGAGGATTACGCCGCGGTCGGAGCG
>DATMZZ010000066.1:0-2638 GCA_035573175.1 Allostellaceae bacterium | reverse complement strand
GAAGGCCTCGATGCTTGGCAGCGCGAGGTAATGCCGCGGCTCGAACAGGCTGGGCTGCGCGTGCCGGTCGGCGCTTAAACCTGTCCGAATTCGATAAAGCGCCCGATTCCTACTCTCGCATTGGTTGTGGTGTGCTATAGTGCTTGTATAGCAGGCGCTCCGGAAAGGAGTGCCCGAGAACAGGGGACGTCCGATGGCCGTGGACGGATCACGTGCTCAATATTACCGACAGCGTGCCCGGTATGCCCGCGACCTGGCCGAAAGAACGGTCATGCCCGAACTCAAGGAAGAATATGAGAGGATCGCGGCGCAATACGAAAAGCTCGCGCAGCAATTCGAAGAGGGCCGGCTAAAGCCTTAATCGCCCTCGAAACACCGCAAAGACCGCGCGGAACCATCGCAAGCTCTTGCCATTGAGGGATGGCAAAGAAACAGGAGTCTGCGCATGGGCCGTGCCCTTTTGTTGTGGCTGTTGGGTGTTCCGATCCCGATCATCATCCTGCTCGCGATCTTCTGGCACTGACGGGAGCGATCATGGCGTACAGCACCACGTCGCCGACGTCGCGCGCCGTGCCGGCGGCCGCAGTAGTGGCCGATGCCGCCGCCTCGGCGGCATCGGCGGTGTCCTGGGCCGCGATCTTCGCCGGCGCTTTCGGCGCGGTGGCGGTCAGCATCATCTTGATCGAGCTTGGTCTCGGTCTCGGCTTCTCCTCCACCTCGGCCTGGCCGAATAGCGGCGCCTCGCTCGCGACGCTTGGCGTGATGGGAGGCGTGTGGCTGATTCTCGTGCAATGGATTGCCTCGGCGATCGGCGGCTATCTCGCGGGGCGGCTGCGCACCAAATGGACCGGCGTTCATACCGATGAGGTCTTCTTCCGCGATACCGCGCATGGTTTTCTTGCCTGGTCGCTCGCCACAGTGATCGGTGTGTTGCTGATCGCAGTCGGCAGCGCGACGGTAATCAATGCGACGAGCCGCGTGGTGGGCGGCGCGGCGAGCGCCGGCACCGCGGCAGCAACCAATGCCGCGTCGCAGCAGGTTCAGCCGATCGGCGATCGCTATTACGTCGACATGCTCTATCGCCCCGGCAACGCCGCGCCGAGCGGCGCGCCGCAGGCGACGGGCGCAAATCAGGCCGCGGGTCAGGGCAATGCCGGGAACGATCGTGCCATGGTCCTGCGCATCTTCGCGCGGGATCTGCCGAAGGGCGGCCTCACGCCGGAAGACCGGACCTATGTCGCGCAGTCGGTTGCGACACGCAGCGGCATCAGCCAGAGCGAGGCCGAGCAGCGAGTCGATCAGACCGTGGCGCAGATCAAATCGGCCGAGGATCAGGCGCGGCAGGCCGCCGAGAAAGTGCGCAAGGCGACGGCTTTCGGCGCGATCGTGACCGCGCTGGCGATGGTGGTCGGCGCGTTTATCGCTTCGGTGAGCGCCGCGCTCGGCGGGAAGCTGCGCGACGAGTATTGAGACTGCGATTGCCTGATTTCCGTTTCGAAGCACCGGCCGCGGGCTTTGCCGCCGCCGGTGATTTCGTCCTGGCTTTCGCTTTGGCGGCGCGCGGCGCCTTCAACAGAGCCTCGCGCAGCGCCACCGCGTTGTTATGCGCATCGTCGCGCGCGGCATAAACCAGGGTCAGCGTCCCTTGCCGCGCCAAACTCCGCAACTCCGCAAGCAACTTGCTCTGCTTTCCCAACTCGGCGGCATAGCGGCGCTGGAATTCGTCCCAACGCTCGGTATCGTGGCCGAACCAGTGGCGCAGCGCATCGCTCGGCCCGATCTCCTTGATCCAGCGCGCGATCGCCAGCGCTTCCTTCGTTACACCGCGCGGCCATAAGCGATCGACGAGGATGCGCGTGCCATCTTCGGACGAGGGCCGATCGTAAGCGCGCTTCAACTGCACATCGAGCTTCTGTTTCGCAGCCATTTATTGAACTCCGGCTGGGCCCTGGCGAATCTATCTCTCGCGCGGGGTGCGGCGACTGTGCCTCGAAGCAAGTCTTTCCTATTCGCGCCCCGAGGACAATAGTTTCACACCGTCGTTGGCGGTTCAGCTCTCAATGCCGAAATGCGCCTTGGCCTCATCGGTCATCCGCTGCGGCGACCAGCGCGGCGACCAGGTCATGACGACATCGACCGCCGAAATGCCCGCAACCGATGCCGCGCGCTCTTCGACCGCTTGGCGGATGTAGTTGGTCGCGGGGCAGCCCGGCGTCGTCGTCGTCAATACTATTTTGGCATGACCGTTCTCGACGACGACGTCATAGATCAGCCCGATATCGACGATGTTATAGCCGAGCTCAGGGTCGATCACTTGGCGCAGCGCGTCGGCCATTGCTTCCATCAAGGCGTCGTTCACGGCGCGGCCCTTTCTTGGCAGCGGCGGATCGTGGTGCAAAAGCCATCCGCGACGCGCTCGCTCACAAAGGCATGGCCGCGCCGGCCGAGCTCGCGAAAAAGCAGCAACGGTTCGCGATCGGTGATGATTTTGACGTGATCGCCGATCGCGAGCGCTTCGGTGGCCTCGAGCGCTCGGCGCATCGGCTCGGGCGGATCGAGTGCGCGCAGGTCGAGCGATTGCACGGGATGGGTTCCCCTGGATTGGTTCATGGTCGTGCTCCAGAGCTGCTCGCCGCCC
>DATMZZ010000065.1:0-8543 GCA_035573175.1 Allostellaceae bacterium | reverse complement strand
AAGGCACGGTCGAGGCTCTGTCGGGCCAAGTGCTGGGCGGCGGCTACGGCGTCGAGGTGGAGGCCGTCGGCACCAACCTCACCAAGGTATTCGGCAGCATCGGCGGCGTGCTGCGCGTCACCGAAGCCGGCAACGGCAAATACAATCTCGTCGCGTCGCGCGATATCCGCGCCGAGCTTGGCGCCGCGATCGTCGCCTCGGGCGGCGCGCTGATGCGGCTCGACCACATCGAGCCCAGCCTCGATACGGTCTATCGCCATTATTTCGAAGGCCAAAGATCAGAGGGACAGCATGGCGCGGCGTAGCGGCTCGGTCTGGACCGGCTGCGGCACGGTCTTTATGAAGGAATTCGCCGATCATCTGGGCAGCGGCCGCATGCGCGTGCTCGAATGGCTCGTATTGCTGACCGGTATCGGCGCGGTCTACACCGCGATCCAGGATCTGAAGACGACGACCTCGCAGGACCCGTTCCTGTTCCTGCGTCTCTTCACCGATGCGCATGACCCGCTGCCGTCTTTCATGGCGGTGCTAGGCTTCCTCATCCCGCTGGTCGCGATCGGCCTCGGCTTCGATGCGGTGAACGGCGAGTTCAACCGCCGCACCATGAGCCGCATCCTGGCGCAGCCGGTCTATCGCGACGCGCTGCTGCTCGGCAAATTCTTCGCCGGCCTCGCGACGCTCGGCGTCGCGCTGGTGACGCTCTGGCTGCTGGTCATCGGCCTCGGCCTGTTCATCCTCGGCGTGCCGCCGACCGGCGAGGAGGTGATCCGCGGCATCGGCTTCCTGGTCGTCTCGCTCGCCTATGGTGGCCTATGGCTCGCCGTGGCGATGCTCTGCTCGGTGATCTTCCGCGCCGCGGCGACCTCGGCGCTGGTCGCGCTCGGCCTCTGGCTCTTGATGAGCGTGCTCTGGCCGCTGATCTCGCAATTCATCACCAGCGCGATCTTCCCGACGACGCAGCTCAACCTCATCATGGGCCCGAGCTACGAGCAGCTCATACTGCAACAAACGCTGGCGCGGCTCTCGCCGAATACGCTCTACGCCGAATCGCTCCTCGGCATCATGCATCCCTCGACCCGCGCTCTGGGCCCAGTTTTCATGCAGCAGCTCCAGGGCGCGGTCATGGGCAACCCGCTGCCGCTCGGCCAAAGCCTGCTGCTGGTCTGGCCGCAGGTGACGGGCTTGATCGCCGGCGTGATCGTGCTCTTCGTCGGCGCCTATGTCGTCTTCCAGCGCCAGGAAGTCCGCGCTTAGCGCGTACAGGCCCTTACATCGTCATTGCGAGCGAAGCGAAGCAATCCAGTGTGTCCACAGACTGGATTGCTTCGCGCCCTTGGCGCTCGCAATGACAGGGAAAGAGGCGGCACGACTAACGAACACCAGCCGCACGCAAGTAGCGCCGATCGACGAAGCGCTCGGGCTTCGGTAGTGGGGCTTTCAGCACCCCCGCTTCGCCCATGAAGGCGATCACCTGCGCCAGGCCTTTCAAATTGAGTTCGCCGGCGCGCGGGATGACGCCGCGATCGGGCTGGAAATAAAGCTTCAGCGTCTCGCGCGCGATCTTGTCGGTCACGCCGGTGGTCGAAACGATGGTCTTCACCACGTCGGCGCGATGTGCGGGATCGCGGAAATATCTGAGCGACGCCGCGAAGCCGCGCAGAAAGCCGATTAGCGCGGCGCGATTCTGTTTCGCCCAATCCGGCCGCACGATCAGCACGGTGAATTCGAAATGCTTCACCGCATCGGTCGAGACGCCGAGCCGGGTGAAGCCCTGATAGATAGCGACGAAGTCCTCGGGCTGGCCGAGCGGCACACCATCGCATTCGCCGCGCTTCAGGCAATCGAAACGCACCGGCGTGCCGACCAGCTCTTTCACCCGGTAGTCGCTGCCCTTGAGACCTTTCTGCGCCAGCAGCTTGCGTATCGAGATCGAGATCGTATCGATGCCGAGCGAGAGACCGAGCGTCTTGCCTTTGAGATCGGCGAAGCTTTTGATCTCCGGCTTCACCATCAGACTGTAGATCGGATTGGCCGTTGCCGCCGCCACCGCGACAGCCTGTGAGCGGCCTTCGGTCACCGCCTGAATGAAATAGGGCGTCGCCGAAGAGCTGATCTCGACATCGCCGGCATCGAGACGCTTCACCATCTGGTCGGTGCCGCCTTCCAGCGGCACGAGCTGCACGGCGAGATGCTCGCGGATGAAGAAGCCTTGTTTATCGGCGATCACATAAGGCACGACGCCGATACTCTTCATCGTCGACGGCACCTGGCCGAGACGGAGCGTCGTATCCGCGCGCGCCGACGTGGCGCTCGCCGTCAAAGCCATAATGAAGAGAATTGTGCCCAGCCGTAGTCGCATGATCCCCTCCCGATCTGGACCCGCCTTCTACCCAAAATAGCACGCCCAACATCTCTCCCAAGAGTATGGGCAATGCTATAGTTTGCACAAAGCCTGCCGGGAGATGACGCCATGTTCCTGAGGAATTGCTGGTACATCGCGGCCGAAGCGCGCGAGGTGAGCCGCGCGCCGCTGGGCCGCGTGCTGCTGGGCGAGCCGGTCGTGCTCTACCGGCGCGAGGACGGCACGCCGGTCGCGCTGGAGGATCGCTGCTGCCACCGGCGCGCGCCGTTGCACAAGGGCAAGGTGATCGGCGACCGGCTGCAATGCGGCTATCACGGCTTCACCTTCGATGCGACCGGCGCCTGCGTCGCCATTCCGGGCCAGGATCGCGTGCCGCCCAGCGTCGGCGTGCGCGGCTATCCGGTGGTCGAGCGTCATCGCTATATCTGGATATGGATGGGCGAGAAGGACAAAGCCGATCCAGCGAAGATTCCCGATTTCTATTACAACAACGACCCGAACTGGGCCGCGGTCAGCGCCAATCTTCATGTCGAGGCGAACTACCTGCTGCTGGTCGAGAATCTGATCGACCTGTCGCATGTCGCTTTCGTTCATTCTTCGACCATCGGCTCGACCGAGGACACCAACGCGAAACTGAAGCTCGAGCGTAGCGACGAATTCGTCCGCGTTATCCGCGAGGCGCCGGGCATCTCCTGCCCGCCCTCGATGAAGAGCCTCGGCTTCGCGCCGGTGGTCGATCAGACCAAGATCATCACCTTCACGCCGGCCTCGAATATCTGGATCGACATACCGACCCGCGACGCCGTACCGGTCGAAGGCCGCAACGAGCCGATGCAGCGCCGCGTGATGATCCTCAACGCGATCACGCCCGAGACCGATACGAGCTGCCACTACTTCTGGGTCAATGCGCGCGATTTCGATCAGGAGAACAAGGCGCGCTCCGAATTCTTCCTGAAGACCGTGACCACGGCCTTCAACGAGGACAAGGACATGCTGGAAGCGCAGCAGCGCGTGATCTCGCTCGATCCCAAAGCGCCGACGGTCAATGTCCATGCCGATTGGGGCGGCGTGCAGGCGACCCGCATGATGGCCGAGCTCATCGCCGCCGAGGCGTAAGGCCAAACCGCATTCGGCATGCCAAGGCCGGCGCGGTTGGAGTGACGAGGCCCGATCGATTCAATTTGTCTAAAATTTTAGATGATTGCGGCCGAGTTAACTTCGATAGAAATTGAATTAACTTAAGCGTTTCCCTGATGCTCCTAAGCGTTGCCAACGACCGCAACGTTTACGGAGCAAAAAATGTCATTCCGCCTGTTTTTCGCAAAATCCCGAGCGCAGCTCGGCGCCGCTGCTTTGGCAGCGACCATGGCCGCCGGCGCGTCGCCGGCGCTCGCCGTACCGATTTCGACCGGTACGAGCTTCGCCGTGTCCTACGATCAAGCGGTGACGGGCCAGCCCGATCTCACTGCCACACTCGATCTGACGGTGCAAAGCATCACCAGTTCCCAGATCGTGCTCGGCGTCGACATCGCGAACACCACCTCGACGCTCTTTACCAGCGGCCGGCTTACCGGCATCGGCTGGGACAGCAGTGTGTTGCCGTCCGGCGCGACCGACACGTCGAGCATCTATAGCGTTTTCCTCAACCAGAATTTCCCGGCGAATGCCTCGGTCAACCTCTGCTTGAGCAGCGGTTCGACCTGCGCCGGCGGCGGCAGCGGCGGCTTGTCGCCCAGCCAGAGCGATATCTTCACGCTGACACTGGTCGGCAACTTCGCCGGCTCGACGATCGATTTCTCGAATTTCGCCGCGAAATTCCAGACGGCGTTCGGCTCCTTCGAGCCGCAAGGCACGATCACCACGAGCTGTACCGGCACTTCCTGCGGTGGCGGCGGTGGTGGTGGCGGCAGCGTCCCCGAGCCGAGCACGCTCAGCATCTTTGGCGCCGCTTTGCTCGCCGCTTTCGGCTATCGCTTCACCCGCTCGCGCGCACCGCAGCTGCTTCCGGTGAGCGCATAACATGGCACGCTTTCGCTTCTTTTTCTTCGACGCGCTTGGCACGGCCAAGGAAAGCACGATCGGCGAGCAAGCAAGCGAAAGCGACGCGATTGCCGAAGCCGAGCGCTGGCTGATCGAGCGCTGCGAGCTCGCCGCGGTCGAGATCTGGCGAGGATCGAGCCTCGTTCAGGCCTTGAAGCGCGGCGGCGAGCGCTGGATGTCGCGCCCGCCTGGCGAACGCCTTACCCTCCATCCGCTCTTCGAGCCGGAATTCGGCACCGCTTGAGCGGCACACGCAAAAAAAGGCCCCGGCGAACCGGGGCCTTTTATCTATCGGACTGACGCCAACGTCGCGAGCGTCATTTCTGCGAGTTCATCACCTTCTCGAGGCGGTCGAGCGTGCGCATCGCTTCGAGGCAGTCTTTGACGCTCGATTTCGGCTGACGCTTCTCTTTGATCGCGGCGAAGAATTCGCGATCCTCGAGCTCGATGCCATTCATCGAGACATCGACCTTCGTCAGATCGATCACGTTATCCTTGCCGTCCGACAGATCGTCGTAATAGGCCTTGTAGGTGCCGTTATCGCCGATGTAGCGGAAGAACGAACCCTGCTGTGCATTGTTGTTGAAGGACAGCGACAGGGTGAGGATCGAGCCCGACTTCGGCACCTTCAAGAGGATGCCCATATCCATCGCGATCTTCAGCTCGGGATGGTGCGGGCCTTCGACGGCGTAGGCGACCGAGGGCAGCTCGCCCGTCTGCCACTGGAACAGATCGACGGTGTGGCAGGCGTGGTGCCACAGCAGGTGATCGGTCCAGGTGCGCGCCTGGCCGGCCGCATTCATGTTGGTACGGCGGAAGAAGTAGGTCTGTACATCCATCTGCTGGATCTTCAACTCGCCGGCGGTGATCTTGTTATGGACGTATTGGTGGCTGGGGTTGAAGCGGCGGACATGCCCGGCCATGGCGACGATGCCGGTCTGCTGCGCGACATGCAGAATCTCTTCGCTGTCGGCGAGCGTGTCGGCGATCGGAATCTCGATCAACACATGCTTGCCGGCGCGCATCGCCTGGACCGCTTGCGCGGCATGAACCTGGGTCGGGCTGGCGATGATCACCGCTTCGATGCCGGGCTGCTTCAGCATCTCGCCGAAATCGCTTGTCCAATGCGGGATCTTCCACTTCTTGGCGACTTCCTCGGTGCCGGCAGGACGGCCGCCGGCGAGCGAGACCACTTCGATGCCGGGGATGTTCTGGATCGCTTCGAGATGCTTGATGCCGAAGGCGCCTTGGCCGGCGAGCGCGATTTTCATGTCTTCTGCCTCTCTACGTTCGAACTTAGTGCGTGTTTTCGAGAATGAGGTGACCGACCGCCGTGTTCGAGGCCGGCACGGTGTAGAAGCGATGCACTTGCTTCACCTGCTCGTCGAGCGCGCCGCGCGCGATCAGCCACATCACCAGCTCGATGCCTTCCGAGCCCGCTTCGCGGATGTAGTCGACATGCGGGATCTTGGTCAGCGACACCGGATCAGCGACGAATTTGTCGAGGAAGCGGTTGTCGAATTCCGAATTGATGAAGCCGGCACGGGGCCCCTGCAATTGATGCGACATGCCGCCGGTGCCGAAGATCACGACGCGCAGATCCTGCGGGAAGCTGTCGATCGCCTTGCGGATCGCCTTGCCGAGCATGTAGCAGCGATGCCCGGTCGGCGGGGGATATTGGATCACGTTGACGCACAGTGGGATGACGCGGAACGGCCATTCCTTCGGCTGGCCGGTCATCAGCGACAGCGGCACGGTCAGGCCGTGATCGACTTCCATCTTGTTGACGATGGTCATGTCGAATTCGTCGAGGATGGTCGATTGCGCGATATGCCAGGCGAGATCCGGATGGCCCTTCACGACCGGCACCGGCCGCGGCCCCCAGCCTTCATCGGCGATGGGGAATTCTTCGGCGCAGCCCAGCGCAAAGGTCGGGATCACCTCGAGCGAGAAGGCCGAGGCGTGATCGTTGTAGACCAGAAACACGACATCGGGCTTGGTCTCGGCGATCCATT
Organism: Allostellaceae bacterium; assembly: GCA_035573175.1. Classification (GTDB taxonomy): domain Bacteria; phylum Pseudomonadota; class Alphaproteobacteria; order ATCC43930; family CGMCC-115725; genus CAIKMD01. Next base: position 2,126 of record DATMZZ010000065.1, on the reverse strand, counting down.
TCTTCGAGAAATCGTAGCCGCCGAAGACGCGCTGCCAGTACGGCTCGCCGCTTTTGCCATTGTCGAGCGCCGCGCCGATCGCCGGCACGTGCGAGGTGGTAACGCCTGCGATGAGCTTAGCCACGGTCTTTCCATTCCGATTTGCTGCGATTGCCGTTGGGCGAACGGCCGCCGGCGAGCATCATCGCCGCATATTGCTCTTGCGTCGAGCCGGTCATCAGCGCGGCGAGATTCTGGAACGACAAGCCGTCAGTCGCGCCGAGCTTCGAGGTGTAATAGATATTGCCGCCGAGCTCGAGCATCCGATTCCATTGCCGCTTGAGGATCGCCTCGCGCTGATCGGGCGACATGTGAGGAAAATTCGTGTCGATGTATTTTTCCTCGTTCGCCTTGAACGCCTTGCGGTTCTCGTCCTTCATCAGCGACATGCAGAACATGTTGAGCCAATAGCCGGCGCGCGAGCGTCTCGCGTCGAAGACCTGCGTACCGGGGATATCCTCGTAAGCTTCTTCGGCCATATTAGTTGCTCCAATAAAGCCGCATGGGATTGTCGACCAGGAGCTTCTTCTGCAGCTCCGCGGTCGGCGCGAATTTCGGAATCATATCGGTCAAGACGCCGTCATCCGGCATATGCGTCGTCATGTTCGGGTGCGGCCAATCCGTGCCCCACAGGATGCGGTCGGGGAAATGCTCGGCGATGGCGCGCGCATAGGGCACGACGTCGTCATAAGGCGCGCCTTTCTTCGAGATACGCTCCGGTCCCGTCACCTTCACATAGATCTTCTTGTTCTCGTCCAAGAGCTTCAGATAGGCCTGGAAGTCGGGATGATCCACCCCCTTGGTCACATCAGGGATCGACATGTGGTCGAGCACGATGGTCGTCGGTAGCGCCTTGAGGAAGGGTGAGATCGTCGGCAGGCTCGGCGCCTCGAAATAGACGACGGTGTGCCAGCCGAGCGGCTCGATCTTCTTGGCGACGCCGAGGAACACCTCATGCGGCGTCGCATCGACAAGCCGCGGCAGGAAGTTGAAGCGCACGCCGCGCATCCCCGCCTTGTCCATCTCCTTGAGCTCGCCGACATCGACCGAGGCCTTCACCACGGCGACGCCGCGCGCCATGCCGTTGGAATTGAGCATCGCGTCGATGGTCGCGGTGTTGTCGGTGCCGTGGCAGCTCGCCTGTACGATCACGTTGCGCTGGAAGCCGAGGAAATCCCTGAGCTTGAAGAGCGCTTCCTTCGGCGCGTCATAGGGTGTGTATTTGCGCTCCGGCGCGAAGGGGAATTTCGCCGCCGGGCCGAAGACGTGGCAATGCGCATCGACCGCGCCGGGCGGCGCCTTGAACGTCGGCTTGGAGGGATTGAGGCAATAAGAGTCGAAATCAGCCATTACTTCTTGCCCTTCTGATCCATCTCGGTGAAAACCTTGTTCGCGCGATTGAAGGCCGACATCGCCGCCGGCACCCCGGCATAGATCGCCGCCTGCATCAGCACTTCCTTGACCTCGTCGCGCGACACGCCGGAATTCGGCGTGAGACTCAAATGCGTCTCGAGCTCTTCGAGGCGACCAAGCGCCGTGAGCATCGCGATCGTCAGCATATGCCGCGTCTTCTTGTCGAGGCCGGGCCGCGCCCAGACCTCGCCGAAAGCGTATTGATTGACGAAATCCATCCACTCTTCGGTGAAGGCGGTACGCCGCGCTTGCACCTCGGCATAGCGCTGCTCGCCCATCAGCCATTTGCGGACATCGGCGCCGCGCTTGAAGGTGTCGCTGTTCTTGTCCATGCCGTGGCTCTCCCCTGTTGGGCCTAATGCGCCGCGAGCCAATCGGAGAGAGCGCGCGTCACCGCCGCCGCCTGCTCGATGACGACGATATGCGCGGCTTCCGGAATGATCGTCAGCTTCGAGCCTTTGATCGCGGTGTTGAGCTTGCGCGCTTCCGTGACCGTGGTCGCCGGATCCTGCTCGCCGACGAGGATGAGCGTCGGGCAGACGATCAGCGCATCGTCCGGCCGCAAATCCATGTTGCGGATGGCGACAGCGCAGCCGAGATACCCGGCGACGGGCGTGCGGCCATACATGTTGCGGATACCGCTGATGGCGACCGGATCGCGGTCGCGGAACGGC
>DATMZZ010000064.1:0-7288 GCA_035573175.1 Allostellaceae bacterium | reverse complement strand
CGCCAGGGAAGCGAAGGCGTCGGCGCCCGCGCTCGGCGCGGCGCTCACGATCGCATTGGGGCGCCATCGCCGCGTCACGCAGACCGTGCTCCTCCCTTACGTCGACCGGCTTGCGCATTTCGGCCTCTGGTTCCGCCAGCTCTGGGCCGAGAGCCTCGGCAAGGACGGCAAGGGCACGACGCCGATCCGCGCCATGGGCACGGTCGATCAGCACAGCCAGTTGCAGCTCTATCTCGCCGGCCCGGCCGACAAGATGTTCACCCTCGTCACCAGCGAGGTCGCCGGCACCGGCCTGGTTGTCTCGCCCGATCTCGCCAGCGATCCGTCGCTCGCCTATCTCACCGGCAAGCGCATGGGCGATCTGCTCGATGCCGAGCAGCGCGCAACCGAGCAGAGCCTCATCCGCAACGGCCGGCCGACTCGGCGCTTCCACATCACACGACTCGACGAGAAGACGCTCGGCGGGCTCCTCATGCATTTTATGCTGGAGACGATCATCGCCGCCGATCTCTTTGGCGTGAATGCCTTCGACCAGCCCGCGGTCGAGGAAGGCAAAGTGATCGCGCGGCAATATCTTGGCGAGATGGGGCGCCAGGCGGCACAATAGCCGCATGCCGATTCGCCTTCTGCCGGAAACGCTCGTCAATCGCATCGCCGCCGGCGAGGTGATCGAGCGTCCGGCTTCCGCGCTGAAAGAACTGGTCGAGAACGCGATCGATGCGGGCGCCACCCGCATCGATGTCACGCTGAAGGAAGGCGGGCAGAGTCTCGTCGTCGTCAGCGATGACGGCATCGGCATGGATCGCGAAGAGCTGGCGCTGGCGGTCGAGCGCCATTGCACCTCGAAACTGCCCGACGACGATCTCCTCAAGATCGATCATCTGGGTTTCCGCGGCGAGGCGCTGCCCTCGATCGGCGCGGTCAGCCGCCTCGCCATCACCAGCCGCAAGCGCGGCAGCGACAGCGCCTGGGCGATCATGGTCGAAGGCGGCGCCAAAGCCGCGGTGCAGCCGGCGGCGCTCAGCCAAGGCACGCGCATCGAGATGCGCGATCTCTTCTACGCGACGCCGGCGCGGCTGAAGTTTCTGAAATCGGCACGCGCCGAGCGCGAAGCCGCGATCGATGTGGTCGAGCGCCTTGCCATGGCCTATCCGGGAGTCGCCTTCACCGTGAGCGGCGAAGAGGATCGCATTCTCCTTCGCCTCAACGCGGTCGAGCGCGATCTGGTCTCTACAAAAGGCGGAGGTACGGATGGCCGCCGCCTGCGGCTCGCCGCCGTGCTCGGCAAGGAATTCGGTGACAACGCGATCGAGATCGATGCCGCGCGCGAAGGCTTTCACCTGACCGGCCTCGCGGGCCTGCCGACGCTCAACCGCGCGACGGCGCGCGACCAATATCTCTTCGTCAACGGCCGGCCGGTGCGCGACAAGCTCTTGGCCGGTGCGGTGCGCGGCGCCTATCAGGATTTCCTCGCCCGCGACCGCCATCCGATGGTCGCGCTCTTCCTCGACGGTCCGGCGGAATCGATCGACGTCAACGTCCATCCGGCGAAGGCCGAAGTGCGCTTCCGCGACAGCAATCTCGTGCGCGGGCTGATCGTCGGCGCGCTGCGCCAAGCCCTGGCAAACGCCGGTCATCGCGCCTCGACCACCGTCGCCGAAGCGGCGCTCGCCTCCTTCCGACCCGGCGGCGCGCCATCGATTCCGCATCGCGCGCCGTGGATGAGCCCGCCGAGCTACGCGCCATCTCGCGGCTTGGCTGAAGACGCCGCGCTCTACCAGGCGCCGCTCTCGTCGGAGGCGTTCGTTGCGCCGGGCGCGCGGCCGGCCGGGGCGGCGGTGGAAGAGGCGACGCAATTCCCGCTCGGCGCGGCGGTCGCGCAGGTGCATGAGACCTATGTCGTCGCGCAAACCGAAGACGGCATCGTCATCGTCGATCAGCATGCGGCGCATGAGAGGCTGGTCTATGAGCGGATGAAAGCCGCCATCGCCTCGACCGGCGTCGCGCGCCAGATATTGCTGCTGCCGGAAGTCGTCGAGCTCGATGAAGGCGGCGTCGCGCGCTTGACCGCGCGCGCCGAGCAGCTCGCCGAGCTCGGCCTCGTCATCGAGCCGTTCGGCCAAGGCGCCGTCGTCGTGCGCGAGACGCCCGCGCTCCTGGGCGAGATGGATGTGCAAGGCCTGGTGCGCGATCTCGCCGACGAGCTGGCCGAGCTCGGCAACGCGCTCTCACTCAAGGAAAAGCTCGAAGAAGTCTGCGGCACGCTCGCCTGCCACGGCTCGGTCCGCGCCGGACGCCGCCTCAATGCATCGGAGATGAACGCGCTCCTGCGCGAAATGGAAGCCACCCCGCATTCCGGCCAGTGCAACCACGGCCGCCCGACCTATGTCGAGCTGAAACTCGAAGACATCGAGAAGCTGTTCGGGCGGCGGTGATCGTCCGCAAAATCGTCATTGCGAGGAGCGCTAGCGACGAAGCAATTCAGTCTGTTTGAACCACTGGATTGCTTCGCTTCGCTCGCAATGACGTCGAAAAAATTAGTCGTTTTCCTCCGGCAGCATCGCGGGGTTGAAGGCGATTTCCCAGAGATGGCCGTCGAGGTCTTGGAAATAGCCGGCATAGCCGCCGTAGAAAGTGTCTTGCGCTTCTTTGACGATGGTCGCACCGGCGGCGCGGGCTTGCGCCATCACCTGATCGACCTCGGGCTTGCCGCGGACATTCTGCGCGACGGTGAAAGACGTCGGCGCGCGCGGCGTTGCGGGCAGGCCGGTATCATGCGCGATGTTCTTCTGCGCCCAGAGCGCGAGCTTCAGCCCCGGTTGCAGGTCGAAGAAGGCGACGGCGCCATGCTCGAATTCCGTGCCGATGATGCCTTTGGTCGGCCAGCCCATGCCGTCGCGATAGAAGCGCATCGCGCGCTCGAGATCATCGACGCCGAGGGTGATGAGGGTGATGCGCGGTTTCATCGCTTCTCCCATAAAGCGTCCCCCTCACCCTCCCGCTAACGCGGGTCCCTCCCTCTCCCCGCCGGGGAGAGGGTTAGGGTGAGGGGGCGTATCTCAAGAACACGAACTTCGCCGCCCCGTAGCGGCGTTCGTCGAGCGCTTCGAAATTCTCCGGCACCTCTAAATCCTCTTTCGCGGCGATCTCCACCACGGCGAGGGCGTTGTCGGCGAGCCAACCGCTTTGCGCCAGTGCTGTGAGCGCCGGCGCGGCGAGGTCTTCGCCGTAGGGCGGATCGAGGAAGACCAGCGAGCAAGCGCCGGTCGCGCGCGGCGGCCGCGTCGCGTCGCCGTTGACGATCGCGCTATGCGCGGTCTCGCCGAGCGCGGTGATGTTTTTCTGCAACGAAGCGCGCGCGTCGCGATCCTTCTCGATGAAGACGGCGTGACGCGCGCCGCGCGATAGCGCTTCGAGGCCGAAAGCGCCGGTGCCGGCGAAAACGTCGAGCACCATCGCATCGAGACACGAATCCTGCTCGGAAAAGCGCCCATGGGCGAGGATGTCGAATACCGATTCGCGCGCACGGTCGCTGGTCGGCCGCGTGGCGCGGCCTTCAGGCGCGAGCAGCATGCGGTGGCGATGCTTACCGGCGATGATCCGCATGGCCGTGCTTTTTCATGTGCATGTTCTCGCGAGCGCGTTTGCCTGGGCGCGGCGGCTTGCGCTCCGCCCTTGTTTTGGGTTGGGGTGGCCGGGTGCGGCGTTCCGGCTTCTTCTCAGCGGTCGCCGTTCCTGGCTTGGCTTCGTCGCCGAATTGCTCGCGCATGACGCGCGGCGGCACTTCCTCGATCGCGCCGCGCGGCAGATTGCCGAGCTGGAACGGCCCGTAGGCGAGGCGGATCAGCCGCGTTACCGCGAGGCCGAGATGCGCCATTACCTTGCGCACCTCGCGATTGCGCCCCTCGCGCAGCGACACGGTGAGCCAGGCATTGCTGGCGTGCTGCTCGCCTTCGAAGATCGCCTGGATCGGGCCGTAAGACACGCCGTCGATGGTGACGCCTTTCTCCAAGCTTTCGAGCCGCGCCGGATCGACAACGCCGTGGACACGCACCTTGTAACGCCGCAGCCAGCCATTCGCCGGCAGCTCCAGCCGTCGCGCCAGCTCGCCGTCGTTCGTCAGCAGCAACAGCCCTTCGGAATTGAGATCGAGCCGCCCGACCGAGATGAGCCGCGGCAGCTCTTTCGGCAGCGCGTCGAACACGGTCTCGCGGCCTTTCTCGTCGCGATGCGTGGTGACGAGGCCCGAGGGCTTGTGATAGCGCCACAGCCGCGCCCGATCGGCTTCGGGCAGCTTCTTGCCGTCGACGGTCAGCTCGGCCGGATCGCTGACATTGACCGCGGGCGAGGTCAGCACTTCGCCGCGCAGCGCGACGCGGCCATCGGCGATCCAGCGCTCGGCATCGCGGCGCGAGCAAAGCCCGGCGCGCGCCAGCAACTTCGCGACGCGTTCGCCTTTCGCTTCGGATGCCGTATCGGCCATATCAGCGGCACGCGGCGATGAATGCCGCGAACAGCCGCTTGTCGCCTTCGGAGAGCCCGTATTCGGGATGCCACTGCACGCCGATGCAGAAGCGGCGGCGCGGGTCTTCGATGCCTTCGATCACGCCATCGGGCGCGGTCGCGTCGACGACGATGCCCGGCGCGACGTCCTTCACCGCCTGGTGATGCGCCGAATTGACCGCGAGCTCGTCGCTCTGCGTGATCTTGTGAAGCTGCGTGCCGCGCGCGATCGCGACTTTGTGGCCTGGCTCGGTGCGCGGATTGGGCTGCTCATGGGCGAGGGCGTTCGGCACTTCGTCGGGGATGTGCTGGATCAGCGTGCCGCCGAGCACGACATTCAAAAGCTGCTGCCCGCCGCAAATGCCGAAGACGGGCTTGTCGGCATTGATCGCGCCCTTGGTGATGGCGAATTCGAACGCCGTGCGGCGATCCTTGGTGGTGACGCTCGCATGCTTGGCTGTCGCGCCGAACAGCACCGGATCGACATCGAACGCGCCGCCCGTGACGACCAGTCCCTGGATCAGGCCGAGATAATCCGCCGCGCGCTCCGGCTCATGCGGCAACAGGATCGGCAGTCCGCCAGCCGCGATCACGGCGGTGCAGTAATTCTCGCGCAGCGCGTACCAGGGATGCGTCTTCGAATAGCCGCCCGGCGGCTCCGAATCGAGGGTGAGACCGATAACGGGTTGTGCCATGCTGATGAGTCTTAGGCCGCAGGGTGCGGTGGAGCAAGGAAAGGGAAGGCGCGCGGTATGCCGTCGCCGATGGAATTGGCGCTGGAGCAGGCGGGGCGGGCGCAAGCGCGCGGCGAAGTGCCGGTCGGCGCGGTGCTGGTCGATGCGTCGGGTCAAGTTCTCGCCGCCGCCGGCAACGAGGTCGAGGCGCGGCACGATCCGACGGCGCATGCGGAGGTGCTGGTGTTGCGCGCGGCGGCGGCGTTGCGTCAGAGCGTGCGGCTCGAGGATTGCGATCTCTATGTCACGCTCGAGCCGTGCGCGATGTGCGCGGCGGCGATCTCTTTCGCGCGCATCCGCCGGCTCTATTACGGCGCTTATGATCCGAAAGGCGGCGCGGTCGAGCATGGGCCGCGCTTCTTCGCGCAGCCGACCTGCCATCACCGGCCGGAGATTTACGGCGGGATTGAGGAACAGCGCGCGGCGGCGCTTTTAAAAGACTTCTTCGCGGAGAGACGCTGACCCTCACCCTCCCACGCTTACGCGTGGGCCCCTCCCTCTCCCGCAAGCGGGAGAGGGAGGGGCCCGCGCAGCGGGAGGGTGAGGGGGCTACGGCGTCAGATATGCCGCAACCTTGGCATCACCTTTTCGGCGAAGAGGCGGTGCGAGCGCTGGGCGATCTCGAAGGGGATGCCGCCGAAATAGAAGGTGCAGTCGACCTGGGTGAAGCCCAGCATCTCTTGCGCTTGGGTGAGCAGCTTCACCGCATCGTCCGGCGTGCCGGCGACGACGCGGCATTCCTTCACCATCTGCGGCACGTTGACGACTTCCTGGTCGACCTTCTGATAATTCTCGCGCGTCGTGTGCTCGCGATCGGCGCTGCTGCGGTCGAGCGTGTGGGTGGTCGCGCCGACATAACGGATGAGCGCCTTGGTCGCGATATCGCGCGCCTCGGCGCCGTCCTCGCTCAAGACGACCTGATAATGCGTCGCGATCTTGAAGTCCTTCGCCGGGCGGCCCGACGCGGCCCAAGCATCGCGATAGATCTTGTTGAGCGGGATCAGCGGCTCGACGCCGCGATAGGCGACGGTGAAGATGCCGAAGCCCTGCTGCCCGGCATATTTAAAACTGTCGGGTGTGCCGCCGCAGGAGAGCCAGATCGGCGGATGCGGCCGCTGCTGCGGCCGCGGCCATACCTGCAGGTCGCGATATTTGTAATAAGGTCCGTCGTGGCTGAAAGTCTCGCCGCTCCACGCCTTGCGGATAAGGGCGATGCCGTCCTTCAAGCGCTCCTGCGCATCGTCGCGCGGCACCCGCAGCCGGTCGTAATCGTAAGCAACGAAGCCGCGGCCGACGCCGAGCTCGACACGGCCGTTCGACATCAGATCGATCATCGCCCATTGCTCGGCGATCTCGATCGGGCTGTGCAGCGGCAGCACGATGATCGACGAGCCGAGCTTCACCCGCTTGGTGCGCTGGGCGAGCGCCGCCACCATCACGGTCGGCGATGGCACCAGCCCGCCATAAGCATCGAAATGATGCTCATTGGCGAAGAGCATGTCGAAGCCGGCATCCTCGCTCGACACCAGAAAATCGACGAAGCGCCGCATGAAGCCGCCCACATCGCCGTCGACATCCTCGAAATAGGTCGGCAGGCAGAAATGGCCGAACTTCATGACGATGCTCCTTCATTACACAATTCGACTTAAGCGATCGCCGGCTCGGGCTCGGCGCTTTTCGGCGTCAGCAGATCGCGCGGCACAAACATCATCGTGATCACGCCGAGAAGCAGGATACCGGCCACGGCGAGCAGCGGAATTGAGAAGCCGCCGGTCAGGTCGCGCAACCTGCCGACGATGATCGGGCTGAGGCTGGAGCCGCCGATGGCGACGGTGTTGAGGAAGGCGAGGCCCGGCGCATGCGCCTCGCGCGGCAGGATCATCGACGGCGTCGTGAAGAACACCGGCCAGGCCGAGAGGCTGAAGGCCGAGGCGACGATCAAGCCGCAAAGCTGCACGACCGGCGAGGTCGCGAGTCCCGACGTCGCCCAGCCGGCGGCGGCGACCAGCATCGGGATGACGCAATGCCAGAAGCGCTCGCTGCGCCGGTCC
>DATMZZ010000063.1:0-5782 GCA_035573175.1 Allostellaceae bacterium | reverse complement strand
AATGGCGACGGGATCGAGGCGCGGCAGCGCGTCGCGCAAGAGCTGCGCAAGGCCTGCATCGACACCGGCTTCTTCTACCTCGCCAATCACGGCATCAGCCAGGCGGAGTTCGATGTCGCGCATGGCTGGGGCCTCGTCTTCTTCGAGCAGCCGCGTGCCGAAAAGATGAAGCTCGACAAAAGCAATCATCCGGCGCGGCAAGGCTGGATGCCGGTCGGCGGCATGAATCCCGGCGCCAATCCTGACAAGGATGCCGATCAGAAAGAGACTTTCGTCCTGCCGCGCGAGCTGCATCCCGGTGAGGTGAAGGGCGAGAACCCGGCAGTTGGTAACGGCCAATGGCCCGATCCGGCAAGGCTTCCGGGCTTCCGCGAATTCCTCACCGCGCATATCGCCAAGCGCGTGGCGATCGCGCAACGACTATGCCGCGCGCTGGCGCTGAGCCTCGATCTGCCGGAGGATTATTTCGATGAGAGCCATCGCTATCCCGGCATCTCGCTGACCTACAACTACTACCCGCCGGTCGATCCCGAGACCGCGGGCCGCACGCAATGGGGAATCTCGCCGCATACCGACTACGGCACCTTCACCTTGCTGTCGCAGGATGCGCTGGGCGGGCTCGAGATCCGCAATCAGGCGGATGCATGGATCGATGTGCCACCGCTGCCCGGCACCTTCGTCGTCAACATCGCCGATCTCTTCGCGCGCTGGACCAACGGTCTCTATCGCTCGAGCCTGCATCGTGCCTCGAATTTCAGCCACAGCACGCGCGCGCGCATCTCGCTGCCGCTTTTCGTGATCCCTTACGCGAAGACGCGGGTCGAATGCCTGCCGACATGTCAGGGACCCGGCAATCCGCCGAAATACGAGCCGGTGGAGGCGGGGCCTTATGTCCGCGCGCTGTTGGAGCAATCCTATCGCACCGGCCGGCCAGGCGTCGCCCAGCGCACGGTCGAAGAGCGGATGAAGTCGTTATAAGGAGTAAGACGCCATGCAAGCGCCACGCAATTTCTGGTACTGCGCCGCTTTCGGCAAAGAGCTCGAGCAGAAGCCGCTGGCGCGCATGATCCTTGGCGAGCCCGTCGTGCTCTATCGCACGGGCGATGGCCGCCCGGTCGCCTTCGAGGATCGTTGCTGCCATCGCCGCGTGCCGCTCTCCGCAGGCAAGATCGAGGGCGACAATCTGCGCTGCGGCTATCACGGCCTTCTCTACAATCCGACGGGCAAGGTGATCTGGGCGCCGGGGCAGGATCATCTGCCGCCCGGCGCGCAAGTGCGTTCCTATCCCATCGTCGAGAAGCATGGCTGGGTGTGGATATGGCCGGGCGATCCCGCGCTCGCCGCCAAGACGCCGGCACCGGATTACGACAAATACGACGACCCGAAATGGGCGTCGTATGAGGAACTGCTGCCGATCAGCGGCAACTATTTCCTCGTCGTCGACAATCTGCTCGATCTCTCGCACCTGCCGTTCCTGCATGCGGCGACGATCGGCAGCCCCGAGGACATCGATCCGAATCTCAAATGGGAGCGCGGCCCCGATTGGATCAAAGGCACGCGCATCGCGCGCGGTCTCTCGCCGTCACCGCGCAATCTGATGGAAGGGCTCGATTTCAAATTCGACCGCACGCAGATCATGCATTTCGAGCCGCCCTCGCAGGTGACGATCGACATTCTGTCGAACGAGTTCGGCAAGGAATACGGCGCGCCTGACGACCGCATGAACCGCCGTATCATCATCTACGATGCGATCACGCCCGAGACCGAGACGAGCTGTCATTATTTCTGGGCGATCTCGCGCGACTATGCGATCCGTGACCAATCGCTCACCGAGCTCGGCTTCAAGGCGACGAGCACCGCCTTCCGCGAGGACAAGGCGATCATCGAGAAGCAGCAGCGCATGATCGACCGCGATCCCGATGCGCCGATGATCGATCTCATCGGCGATAGCGGCGGGCTGCAGGCGCGGCGCATTATCGAGCGCCTGCTGGCCGAGGAACAGAACGCTGCGAAGGCGGCGGAATAGATGCGTTCAAGCAAGGAGGGAGGAACACATGAAGCTCTACATGCATCCGATCTCGACGACCTGCCGGCCGTTGATGTTGTTCATTGCCGACAACAATATCGATGTGCAGGAAGAGGTCATCGATATCCTCCAAGGAGCGCATTACAGCGAGGATTACAGCAAGCGTAATCCGAACCGGCTGGTGCCGCTGCTCGAAGACGGCGATCTTGTGCTCAGCGAGAGCGCAAGCATCCTGCGCTATCTCGCCGGCAAGATTGATTCGCCAGCCTATCCGAAAGATTTGAAGCAGCGCGCGAAGGTCGATGAGCGGCTCGATTGGTTCAATACCAATTTCTACCGCGACTGGGGCTACAATTTCGTCTATCCACAAGTCTTCCCGCATATCGGCTATGAAGACGTCGCGGCGCAGACGGCGGTGATGGCGCGGGGCAAGGAAAAGTCGAAAACCTGGATGCAGATACTCAACGATCACTGGATTGGGCCGAGCCATAATTATGTTTGCGGCGATACGATCACCATCGCCGATTACTTCGGCACCGGCCTGGCCACGATCGGCGAATGGATCCACTGCGATATCTCGGCCTATCCCAACGTCGCACGCTGGCTCGATACGATGAAATCGCGGCCGAGCTACACCAAGATCAACAATGTCTTCGACGGCTTTGTAGCATCGACCAAGGGCAAGCCGTTCCTGGTGTTCTAACGCCGGTCGAGGCTTTAGCGTATATGAGGAGGTGAAGACGATCATGCATCATGGCCGTCCTTTTCGGGCCGACCAGGTGGGAAGCCATCTGCGGCCCGATACGCTCGTCGACGCGCGGCAGCGCGCAGGTAAAGGCGAGATCAAGCGGGAAGAGCTACGCGCGATCGAGGACCGATGCATTCGCGAGGTCGTCGCGATGCAAGAACAAGCTGGTCTGCACTGCGTCACGGATGGCGAATTCCGGCGGGGCTCCTGGAACAAGGATTTCCTCGCCGGCTTCGATAACGTCATCGAGCGGCCGGGCAATCTCCAAGTCTTTCACCGCAACCCCGATGGCACACCGGTCGCACAAGTTTCCGCTTGGGGCGTGACCGGCAAGATCAAGCGCTCCCATCAAATCCAAGTCGAGGATTTCAAGTTCCTGAAGAGCATCGCGCATGTGACGCCGAAGACCTGCATGCCGTCGCCGACGCTCCTCCATTTCCGCGGCGGTCGGCAGGCAATCGATCAGACCGCTTATCCCGACATCGATCAGTTCTTTGCCGATGCGGCGGCCGCCTATCGCCAGGAAATCGACGAACTCTACGCAGCCGGCGCCCGCTACATCCAGCTCGATGACACGAATTTCGCCTATCTCTGCGACCCGCGCTTCCGCGACGCGGCGAAAGCGATGGGCGAAGATCCGACGAAACTAGTGGACACGTATATCGCCCTCGTCAACAACGCGATCCGCAACAGGCCCAAGGATTTACTCGTCGCCATTCATCTCTGCCGGGGCAACCTGTCCACGGCGGGCGCGGCCGCGGGCGGATATGAGGTGATAGGCCCTTCACTGTTTCCGGGCCTCGATGTCGATGCATATTTTCTGGAATATGACGACGAGCGTGCCGGCGGCTTCGAGGCACTGAAAGATGTGCCCGATGGCAAGTTCGTCGTCTTGGGACTGATAACCACGAAACGCCCCGATCTCGAATCAAAGGACGCGTTGAAGCGCCGTATCGATGCCGCGGCGAAGATCGTGCCGTTGGATCGTCTCTGTCTCAGCCCGCAATGCGGATTTGCGTCGGCCGTGTCCGCTCACAGTAAGACGCGGATTGAAGATGAGAAGGCGAAGCTCCAATTGCTCGTCCAAACCGCGACCGACGTCTGGGGAGAGGCGTGATGCCCAAGACCGTCGAGCATATCCATTGGCCGAACGCGCCGGACATGTGGATGCCCTATGCGCCGGCGATCAAGGTGAGAGGCGGCACGACGGTCTATCTCGCCGGCGTCACCGCTGCGCCGGTCTATCACCACCATCCGCATCGGCCGGAGGAATTCGATTCCATGCCGCGCGACATGGAAGGGCAGGCACGGGCGGCGCTGGAGAATCTGAAACGCGGTCTCGAAGCGGTCGGCGCGCGCTTCGCCGATGTTGTCACCGCCGATCGCTTCGTCACCGATCTCAGCGATCAGGACGCGCTCAACCGCGTCTGGGCCGAGTATTTCAAGGACGCCAAGCCGGCGACGACCACCGTTCAGGTGGTGCGGCTCGCCACCGATCCGCGCTGCCTCATCGAGATCAACGCCGTCGCGGTGATCGATTAGAAGCGGGCGCCTTCCGGCCGAGGCCAAGCCAAGCCTATATTGCCAAAGCCCCTGAATTCGTGGGGTTTTCTGTCGCGGCCGAATCCCAAAATAATGGTTGCAGGACCTTGACCCTTGGGGTTTATTGCCGATCTTAGAAACAGGACTACGGTAGTCCTAATTCTTAAGCTTGGAGCCCACGCGCCGGCATGGTCATCCTGTCGAAGCTTGCCGATTATGGCGTCATCATCGCGACTCATCTTGCCGCGCATTCCGATCGGCAGATGACGGCGGCGGTGCTGGCCAAAGAGACGAGCCTGCCGCGTGCAACGGTCGCCAAGATTCTGAAGATCCTCGCCCATGCCGGCATCGTTGCCGGTGCGCGCGGCGCCGCGGGCGGCTATCGCCTGGCGCGCGATGCGAGCGCGATCTCGGTCGTGCAGGTCGTCGCGGCGATCGACGGCTCGATGGGCGTGACGCAATGCACGATCCATGATGACTGCAAGCGCAGCGCTTTCTGCGCCACGCGGCCGCATTGGCATCGCATCAACATGGCGGTGAGCGCGGCGCTCGGCGCGATCACCCTGGCCGAGATGGCCAATCCCTTCGGCGTGCCGATGCCGCGTTCGGCCGCGCCGCAACCGTCAGCAACACCGTAAACCCGCATCATGACCGCACCCGACGACAGCTTAAAGACTGTCCGCTCCGTCACGGGCGAAGGCTACAAATACGGCTTCGTCACCGATATCGAGAGCGAGAGCGCGCCGCCCGGCCTCAATGAGGATACGGTGCGCTTCATCTCGGCCAAGAAGCACGAGCCGCAATGGCTCTTGGATTGGCGGCTCGAAGCGTTCCGCCAGTGGCAGAAGATGGAAAGCCCGGAATGGGCGAAGCTCAACATCGCGCCGATCGATTATCAGGCCGCGAGCTACTATTCCGCGCCCAAGCAAGGCCCGAAATCGATCGACGAGGTCGATCCCGAGCTGCTGAAGACCTATGAAAAGCTCGGTATCCCGCTGAGCGAGCGCGCCGCGCTGGCGGGTGTCGCCGTCGATGCCGTGTTCGACAGCGTCTCGGTCGCGACGACCTTCAAGAGCAAGCTCGCCGAGCTTGGCATCATCTTCTGCTCCTTCGGCGAGGCGGTGCGCGAGCATCCGGATCTCGTCCGCAAATATCTCGGCTCGGTCGTGCCGCAGGGCGACAATTTCTTCGCCGCGCTCAACTCCGCGGTCTTCAGCGACGGCTCTTTCGCCTATGTGCCGGCGGGCGTGCGCTGCCCGATGGAGCTCTCGACCTATTTCCGCATCAATGCCGCCAAGAGCGGCCAGTTCGAGCGCACGCTCATCGTCGCCGACAGGGGCGCTCATGTGAGCTACCTCGAAGGCTGCACCGCGCCGCAGCGCGACGAGAACCAGCTTCACGCCGCAGTTGTCGAACTGGTGGCGCTCGAGAACGCCGAGGTCAAGTACTCGACCGTGCAGAACTGG
>DATMZZ010000062.1:0-6016 GCA_035573175.1 Allostellaceae bacterium | reverse complement strand
GCGGCGGCGCCGCACGAGCCGGCGGCGGCGGTGGTGGCGCAAGAGGCGGCGGGCGCCGCTGACCGAGAGAATTGCAGCAGCGAGATCGCATCATGACATCCCTCAATGCACGACCCGCTTTGCACGCTTTCGTCTTCGCGGCCATCGCGAGCGCCGGGCTGATGCTCCACGGTCTTGCCATGGCGGCGGAGGCCCCGCCCCCACCCGCGCAGACGAGCTACGCTTCGCCCGAAGACGCGCTAAAGGGCCTCGTCGCGGCGTTACGCGTCGGGAATACGAAAGCGGTCGAGACCGTCCTCGGTCCGGGCAGCGGACCGCTCCTTCGCTCTGGCGACGCCACCGCGGACGAAAACGCGCGCGAGCAGTTTCTCGCTGCCTATGACGAAGCGAGCAAGACCGACAAAGATGAGAACGGCAAGGTCATCTTCGAGGTCGGCAAGGATGAATGGCCGTTCCCGATCCCTGTCGTCGAGCGCGATAGCCGCTGGCGTTTCGATTCCAAAGCCGGCGCGCAAGAGATCATCGATCGCCGCATCGGCGCGAACGAGCTCAACACGATCAATGTCTGTCTCGCCTATGTCGACGCGCAGCGCGAATACGCCAGCGTCGACCGCGATCGCGACGGCTACCTCGAGTATGCCCAGAAATTCATGAGCTCGCCGGGCAAACGCGACGGTCTCTACTGGCCGGCGCCGGTCGGCGAAGAGGACAGCCCGATGGGTCCGCTCATGGTGAACGCTCAGGCCAAGGGCTATCAATTCGCCGAAGGAAAGCCGACACCTTATTACGGCTACTATTATCGCATCCTGAAAGGACAAGGCCCGAATGCGCCCGGCGGCGCGATGGACTACGTCATTCGCGACCACATGATTGGCGGCTTCGCCCTCGTCGCTTATCCCGCTTCCTACGGGTCATCGGGAATCATGACGTTCATCGTCAATTACGACGGCGATGTGTATCAGAAGAACCTCGGACCGAAGACGACCGAGATCGCCGAAAAGATGACGGCGTACAATCCGGATTCGAGCTGGACGAAAGTGGAGCCCGGGGCTGCTCATTGACGCTTCAGCAGCAACACCTCATTCAAATTTCGCGGCGACGCGTTTCCGATCTGGTTCTCTTCGTCTTCACCGCGGCCGAGCTTGTTGCGCTTATTCAGCTGACTCCGCATTTCGACGCGGTCGACTGGATCTATGTCCTGCAGAACCTCCTGGTCCTCGGCATCGCACTCACCCGGCACGCGCCCGTCGCGCAAGACCGCTCGCTGCCAAGCGCGATCGCGGTCGCCATCTCCATTACCTATCCCTATGCGCAGGTGATCTGTCTTACCTGGATGGACGGGTATGATGGATGGCCGGCCGGCGGGCTTATTCTTGTCGCGCTCGCGGCTTGCCTCAGCCTCGCCAGCCTCCTATCGCTCGGCCGGTTTTTCGGCTTCCGCCCAGCGCTCCGCGGCTTGGCAACGCACGGCGCTTACCGCTTCGTGCGGCATCCGATGTATCTCGCCTATTTCATCAGCGATATCGGCTACGAGCTCAGTGAATGGAATCTGGGCACGCTGCTGCTCGTGCTCGCCGGCTGGGCGTCGCTGATCTATCGCATCCGCGCCGAGGAGCGCATCCTCTCGCAAGGCGAAGGCTGGACCGCCTATACCAAGACGGTCCGCTATCGCCTCTTGCCCGGTATCTGGTAGGCGCCGTTACGGCGCCGCGCCGCGGCGGCCGACGATGAGATTGATCAGCGCCTGCTTCTTCTCGACGCGTACCGCGTGGAGCGCGCGCTGCAGCGCGCCGGGCAGCTGATCCGGACGGTCGACGCGTTCGCCATGGCCGCCATAGACCTGCATCAGATGCTCGTAATTCGGATTGGGACCGAGCTGCGCCACCGGCACGCGATTGGCGCGTGCGGCCTGGCCATCGGGGAAGACACGTAGCGCCGAGCCTTCGACCTCCTCCCACATGCCGTTGTTGAAAATGATGAACAGCACCGGCAATTGCAGCGCGCTCAAGACATAGTGAGCCGCGGTCGGATTGCCGAACATGTAAGAGCCGTCGCCGAGCACGGCGATCACCGTCTTGTCCGGATTGGCGAGCTTCGCGCCGACCGCCGAGCCGGCGCCGACACCGAGACCGCCCGCGCCGGGCGGGCCGAAGCAGGTGCGCGCCTCTTTGAATTGCACGTACCGCAGAATCAGCGAGTATTCGTTGACGACGATCGCGTCGTCGCCCTTCGCCTCGCTGATGCAATGCGCCGCCCAGGTCGGGCTGATCGGCGTCTCTTTCGAGGCGCGTTCCACATTGGTACGCAGCTCGGCCTTGCCGGCCTCGCGCGCCGCGACGATCTTCGCGCGCCGCGCCTCGATGCGCTTGGCGTCGGTCTTGCCCTGCATCGCCTTGGCGATGAGCGGCAAGGTTCCCGCCGGTGTGCCGGTGACGGCGACATCACAGGGAAAGCTGCGGATCGGAATGCGCTGATACATCGGCTCGACGCCGAGCTGGATCACTTTGCAATCGTCGGGCGGATTGCCGTGCTGCGTCGGGATCCAGGGCGTATCGCATTCGATGGTCAGGATCGCGTCGGCGTCCTTGATATAGGGGCCGGGGAAGAAGCCGGCGAGCATCGGATGCTCGGTCGAGAGCACATTGACGTTGGTGCGGAACTCGACGACCGGAATCGCGAAGGTTTGCGCGAAATCGGCGATCGCCGGCGCGCTCGAGGCGAGCCGCGCCGCGCCTTGCGCGATGATCACCGGTCGCTCGGCCTTGGCGAGGATCGCGGCCGCGCCCTCGATCTGCTCCGCCGTCGGGCCCGGCACCGTGCCGAAGCCGCGCCGCGGCTTGGCGTCGAAGGTGAAGCTCTTCAATGGCTGCGCCATCACCTCGCGCGGCAAAGTCAGATAGACCGGGCCGCAAGGCTCGGTGGTCGCGATCTCGATCGCGCGATCGACCACCGCCTCGAGCTGCTCGGCATTGCGCAGCTCGTAATCCCATTTGCAGAATTCGCGCACCATCGACGCCTGATCGAACATCTCCTGCTGCCAATGGATGCCGGTGTCGCGCGAGCCCTTGAGGCCGCTTTCGGTGATCGGCGTGCGGCCGGCGGTGAAGATGATCGGCACACGGTCGCGCGCCGCGTCGATCAGCGCGTTGATGCCGTTCGCCGTGCCGACATTCACATGGAACATCACGGTCTGCGGCCGGCCGGTATGGAGGTAGTAGCTCATCGCCATCGAGGTCGCGACATTCTCATGCCCGACCGAGACGACTTTGAGCTTGGGATCGGTGCCCTTGGCATTGATCGCCGCCAGCGCCTCGATCACCGGCGCGAAATCGGTGCCACCATTGGCGAAGAGATATTCGATCCCCCGCTCCGCCATCAGCGTCAGATAGGCCTCGGCGACCGTCTCGACCGCGATGGTTTTCTTGTTGCTCACCGACGCCTCCCCGCTTCTGTTCGCTGCCATCTAAGGCGCTGCGGCACATCGGGTCAACGCGGCCCGACGTAATATCATGGGGCCGCGCCCCATTGCCGCCCCCATTGCCGCAAGATGCACATTGGGCGAAAGTGCCGACCATTGGGAGGAATGATATGGATTTGCATCTTACGGGTAAGAAGGCGCTGATCACCGGCGCCTCGCGCGGCATCGGTTTCGCTGTCGCCAAATGCCTCGTCGGCGAAGGCGCCGCCGTGCGCATCGCCGCGCGGCCGGGCGAGCGCATCGAGAAAGCATCGGCGGCCCTGCGCGAGATAGGCGCGAAGGACTTCGCCGCCTACGGTCTCGACCTCGCACTGACCGAGAAGCGCGCCGAGCTGGTCGAGCGCTGCGGCGATGTCGACATCCTGGTCAATTGCGCCGGCGTCATCCCGCGCCAGACAATCGAAGAGATGAGCGAGGAAGCCTGGCGCGAATCCTGGGAGCTGAAGCTCTTCGGTTCCGTCGATCTGACGCGCCGCTACTACGCACGCATGAAAGAGCAGCGCGGCGGCGTGATCATCAACGTGATCGGCTCGGCGGGCTTGCGGCCGGATTACAAATTCGCCGCCGGCTCCGTCGCGAATTCGGCGCTGATGTCGCTGACGAGCGCTTTGGGCGGGGTCAGTCCGGATTTCAACGTCCGCATCGTCGGCGTCAATCCCGGCTCCGTCCGCACCGAGCGCACGCTCGATCGCTTGAAGCAAGTCGCCAAGCAGCGTTTCGGCGATGAGAATCGGTGGTCCGAGCTCGAGCAGGAATCGGTGAAAACCCAGCCTTTCGGCCACACCCAAAAGCCGGAGCAGATGGCGGCCGTGATCGCCTTCCTCGCCTCCGATCACGCGCAATACATCACGGGCACCACGATCACTGTCGATGGCGGCGCGAGCGCGCGCACCATACCCCATTGAAGAAGGGCCCGCATTGGGAGGAATTATGACCGAGATAACCGCGCGCGACGGCATCAAGCTCTATGCGGAGAGCCAAGGTCCCGAAGGCGGTGTGCCGATCGTCTTCGTGCATGAGCTCGCCGGCTCGTGCCGCGCTTTCGATCTGCAGGTCGCGGACTGGAAAAGCGCGTGGCGCTGCATCACCTTCAATGCCCGCGGCTATCCGCCCTCCGAGGTCCCACCGAGCGTCGATTCCTATTCGCAAGGCCATGCCGCCGCCGACATCGGCGCGATCATGGACGGCTTCGGCCTTAAGGACGCGCATATCATCGGCGTCTCGATGGGTTCGGCCTCGACCTTGCAATATGCGCTTCGGCATCCCGATCGCGTGCGCTCGATCACGCTGACCAGCATCGGCAGCGGCTCCGATCTGAAGCCGGGCGAATTCGCCGCGAACATGGAGGTGCTGGCCGAGCTCGCCCTCAAGCGCGGCATGCGGGCGCTCGCCGAGCATTACGCCGCGACACCGACGCGCTATCGCCTCGAGGAAAAGAACCCGTCCGAATACAAGAATTTCGTCGATCAGCTCGCCGCCAATTCGGCACTCGGCATCACCAACACGATGCGCGGCGTGCAATCGAAGCGCGCGCCGCTTTATGCGCATCAAGAGCGCATCGCAGCGCTGAATGTTCCCGCGCTCGTGGTGCTGGGCGAAGAGGACGAGCCCTGCGTGAAGCCGAGCCATTTCCTCAAGGAACACCTGCCCGGTGCACGGCTGGAGATCGTCCCGAAGACCGGGCATTGCGTGAACCTGGAAGAGCCGGCGCTTTACAACTGTCTGGTCATGGGCTTTATCGAAGGCATCGAGGCGCGGCGCGCCCGATCATAAGGGGAGATTCAATGAAACTGGTTCTATTCCAGGCCGGCGGGACGGGGGAAGTCACGCCCGGCCTCTTGACCGATCGCGGTGTCGTCAGCATCGCGAAATACGTCAAGAAGAGCTACACACCGCAGCTCACGATGAACGGTATCATCGACGATTTCGACAAGCTCAAGCCGGCGCTCGAGCGCGCCGCCGCGAGCGACGAAGCGGCGCCGCTGTCGTCTGTGCAGTTGCGCTCGCCGCTGCCGCGGCCCGGCAAGATCCTCGCTTGCATCGCCAATTATTGGGAGCATGCGCAGCGCGAGGCCCGCAAGTTGTCGATGTTCTTGAAGAACCCCGATGCGGTGATCGGTCCGGGAGACACGGTGGTGCTGCCCGAATTCACCGAGCCCTATGCCTTCATGCATGAGGCCGAGCTCGCCCTCGTCATCAAAGGCCCGGCGAAGATGGTGAAGCAAGCGGACTGGCGCAGCGCCGTCTTCGGCTATACCGGCATGATCGACGTCTCGGCGCGCGGCACGGGCCGTCACACCTGGCCGTCCGGCCCGCCCGCCGCCTGGACCGGCAAGTCCTTCGACACTTTCGCGCCGATCGGGCCGTGCATCACCACGGCCGACGAGATTCCCGATCCGAACAACGTCGTCGTGCGGTTCTGGAACGACGGACAGCTGCGTCACAACTACAACACCGACGATATGGAGCATCGCGTGCCGGAGCTCATCGAATGGGCGACGACGGTGATGACGCTCTATTCCGGCGACGTCATCGCTT
>DATMZZ010000061.1:0-10634 GCA_035573175.1 Allostellaceae bacterium | reverse complement strand
GGTCTGCGCGGCGATCTCGCGGCGCTCGGCGCGCAGCTCGTGCTGCGTGCGCTCGATGAGATCGAGACGCTGCAGCGGCAGCCGCAGCCGGAAGACGGCGTCACTTATGCGAAGAAGCTGACGCGCGAGGAAGAGCGCATCGACTGGACCAGGCCGGCGCGCGTGTTGGAGCGGCAAGTACGCGCACTGCCTTCCTGGTTCGAGGCGAAGGGCGAGCGCATCAAGCTGCTTGCCGCCGCGCCGGCTGACGGCAGCGGCGTGCCGGGCACGGTGCTCGATGCGACACCGGTGATCGCTTGCGGCGAAGGCGCGCTGGAGCTCTTGAAGCTGCAGCGGCCGGGACGCGGCCCGGTCGAGGCGGATGCATTCCTGCGCGGCTTCGCGCTCCCGCCGGGCACGGTGCTGCCGAGCGCCTGATCCCAATGCCGCGCTACAAGCTCATTCTTGAATATGACGGCACCGGCCTTGTCGGCTGGCAGCGCCAGGCCAACGGGCTTTCGGTGCAGGAGATTTTGGAGATCGCGGCCGAGCGCTTCTGCGGCAAGCAGCTCAGGGTGCATGGCGCGGGGCGGACCGATGCCGGCGTCCATGCGCTGGCGCAAGCGGCGCATCTCGATCTGCCGAAGGAAGCGCCGACCGATGTCATCCGCAATGCGCTCAACCAGCATGTGAAGCCGCACGCCGTGTCGATCATCGCCGTCGAGCGTGTCGCCGACAATTTCGATGCGCGACGGTCCGCGCGCGGCCGTATTTATCGCTATCGCATCCTCAATCGCCGCGCACCCGCGTCGATCGAGCGTGGCCGCGTCTGGCATGTCGGCCCGCCGCTCGATGTCGAGGCGATGCGCGAGGGCGCGACGCTGCTCTTGGGCAAGCATGATTTCACCAGCTTCCGCGATAGCGAATGTCAGGCGAAATCACCGGTGAAGACGCTCGATATGCTCGACGTGACGCGCGTCGGTGACGAGGTGCAGATCGAAGCGCGGGCGCGCTCTTTCCTGCATCACCAGGTGCGCAACATGGTCGGCTCGCTGAAACTGGTCGGTGCCGGCAAATGGCGCGCGCAGCGCATCGGCGAAGCGCTCGAAGCGCGCGACCGCCGCGCCGGCGGACCGACAGCGCCGCCGGAGGGGTTGTATCTGGTCGAAGTGGTTTACCCGACAGCTGAGAGCTGACGGCTGATAGCTTACTTCGGCTGATCGAGCGGCATGCGGTAGAGCACGCCGATAAAGCCGCCGCTGCCACGCGTATCGGAGACGCGGCCGCCTTCGATCTCGACATTCTGCATCGGGCTGAGCTTCAGCGAGACGCGCGTGCCTTCGACTTGCGAGCCGAAGCTGCGCACGCCCCACCAATAATGATCGCCGGCAATGGTGGCGTTCCACGGCATCATCGGCACGCGCAGGCCAAGTTCGATGTCATGGCTAGCGAGCGCACGCTCACTGGCGGTGTTGCCATCATGCCCGGTGCTGCCGCCCACGGTGAGCGAGGTCAGGGGCTGCGCATGGCCGATGGCCCAAACCTGGTCGTCGGTGCTGCCGGTGCCGAAAGAGATCAGGCCGAGATTGAGGGTTGCCGGGCGCGAGGCGAAAGCGACGTGCTTTGTGGCGGCCGCGGCTGTCGCGGCGGCCTCTTCCATATCGGTGTCGGTACTGATGCCGCCGGCGATATGGCCGTTGAGATGGGCGGTCCAGCTTACTTCGAGCTCTTTCACCCAATCGCTGGCGCGGGTCAGGGCCTGCGACAGGCCGTTATCGGCGAGGGTTTGGCGCAACCCGCTGACCACGGCGCGGATACGATCGCCGGAGGAGCTGAGGTCGCTGATCTGGGTGAGGGAGGATTGGCCCGGGGACGAGTCGGCTGCCCGTGCGACGCTCGCATAGAGCAGCGTCACGAGAATTGCGCAAATTGTGCCATACCCCCGCATCCAACTATTATTAGCTTTAGAGAGCTTAATTTTTCATTAAGAAAATCGCTCATTTCGTGAAATATCGGGAGTTTAATCATTTTAATTCTGTTGACTAATCGGATTTCGACCGCAGAAATCTGCGGTTTTTAAAGTAAAGATTATTTGGCAACATTTACGATCGTTTAGGTATGACTACCTACGCTCTCGCCCTAAGGTGATCCCGGCCGCTTCCGGCAGGTAACCATGGGTGCGTGACAAAGAGCCCCACCCCCTACGATCCCCAGACGGACCGCTACCGCCTCGAGCGCTATCGCATCCTGCTCGCGGCGCAGACCGATGCCGATATTCGCGAGATGTTGGAAAAGCTTATCGATGAGGCCGAGGAACGCTTTCGGCTTCCGGTCACCGCGCTTAGGGTCTTGCCGACCGCTGCTGCCTGCGGGCCAGGGGCGTCCGACATAGAATTGCCAAATTGTTAGTCGAGTATAACAATAACCTTGGGAATGAGAATCGGGGAAGCATCTTCATGGCCACGGAGGGGACCGCGGCTTGGTATCGCGAGCGGGCGACCAAGCTGCGCGAACTCGCCACGCGAACGCGCGATCCGGATGCCCGGGCCGAGCAGATGAAAATGGCGGAGCAATTCGATCGTCTCGCGCAGCGGGCGGAGGCGAAAGAGAGGAAGAGTCGCGAGGGCTGAGAACTAGCAGCCGCGGCCGGCGCGCATGTCCTTCGGCGGCTCGCGATCACCGGGGCTTTCGATCTCGGCGATCAAAGCGCGCAGCAATTCGGCAGGATGGAGATTGTCGCCGCGGTCGAGCCGACGGCGGTATTGGGCAAGCAGGCGAGCAAGTTCCTGAAGCGACTCCCTCACACCGCGAGCCATAGCAATTCACTCGCGCCGCGACTTTGAGCCAGATCAAGTTTCGCGTAAAAGCCGTCGCTGCCCGCCGGCCTCTCAGTAGAGGCTGAGCGCCGTGAGCTGAATAAAGAGGCCGAGCACGATGTCGAGGATCACGATCAGCCCGGCGATCCAACCGCCGCCGCCGATCGCGACCAGCGCGATGAACCACTCGTAGATCAGCGCCGCGATGAGCCCCATGCGCTGCAATGCGACAGCCGTGCTGTCGGGCACGATGAGCGAGAGCAGACCGATCATCACGAAGAGCGCAGTCTGCAGAATGATCGACCAGTTGTAGGCGGTGATGAAGTCGAAGCCGCGCTCTTCGCGCCCAAGCCAGCGGCAGAGCGCGAGCGCGGCGAGCGGAAACGCGGTCCAGCCGACCACATAGGCGATGCTCTCGACGAGAAAGATATGGCCGAGGCTCGAATTCGCGACGTTCTCAACCGGCAGCTCGAGCCAGCGCTCGAATAGGAAGAACGGATAGCAATACGCGGCCGCCCAGAAAGAGCGCCAGGTGCCGCGATGGCTCAAATCGAAATAATGGAGCGCATGGCGATCGAGCCGCGCGAGACGCCACGCGCCGTAAAGCGCTTGCCAGAGCTCGGCGCCACGCGGCATTAGCTTTTCGCGAAATAATGTTCGAGGACGGAGCGATAAATCTTCGTCAGCGCGGTGATATCTGCGACGGTCACGCGCTCATCGACTTTGTGCATGGTGAGGCCGACGAGGCCGAATTCGGCGACCGGGCAATAGCGACAGATGAAGCGCGCATCGGATGTCCCGCCCGTGGTCGAGAGATCGGGCGTCAAACCCGTCACCTCGCCGATCGCGCGTGTCAGAATCGTGCTGACCTCGCCGGGCGGCGTCAGGAAGCTCTCGCCACTGACCTGGATGTCGAGCTTGTAGCGCCCGCCGGCGGCATCGAGCTTTTGCTTCAGCCATTCGGTCAGCTTCGCGCTCGTCCACTGATCGTTGAAGCGGATATTGAAGGTCGCCTTCGCGACACCGGGAATCACATTCGTCGTCGGATTGCCGATATCGATGGTCGAGATTTGCAGATCGGTTGGCGGGAAGCGCTCATTGCCGCGATCGATCGGCTCGGCGAGTAGCGCCGACAGCATCTTGAGCAAGCGATGCGCGGCGTTGTCGGCGAGGTGCGGATTGGCGGTGTGGCCCTGGATGCCGGTGACGGTGAGGAAGCCGTTCATGCTGCCGCGCCGGCCGATCTTCACCATGTCGCCGAGTTGCTTGGCGCTGGTCGGCTCGCCGACGACGCAGGCATCGAGCTTCTCGCCTTGTCCCGCGACCCACTCCAAGAGTTTCCGCGTGCCGTTGATCGCCGCGGCTTCTTCGTCGCCGGTGATGAGGAAACTGATCGAGCCGTCGAAATCGGGACGCGCGGCGAGGAATTGCTCGGCGGCGGCGGCGAAGCAGGCGATCGCCGTCTTCATGTCGTTGGCGCCGCGCCCATAAAGCGCGCCGTTCAGCACCTCGCCGCCGAACGGATCGACCGACCAGGATTTGAGATCGCCCGGCGGCACGACATCGGTATGGCCGGCGAAGCAGAAATTGCGCCCGCCCGTGCCCTTGCGCGCATAGAGGTTGAGGATCGGCGCCGTGCCTTCCTCGGTGAATTCGACGGTGTGGCAGGTGAAGCCGAGCGGCTCGAGCGTCTTGGTAAGAACGCCGATCGCGCCTTCGTCTTTCGGCGTGACCGAAGGCCGCTTGATCAGTGCCGCCGCCAATTCGACCGGATCGATCGACATCGGCAATCAGTCGCGCAGCAGCTCGTTGATCGAAGTCTTGGAGCGCGTCTGCGCGTCGACGCGCTTGACGATGACGCAGCAATAAAGATCGGGCCCCGGCTCGCCACTTGGCAGCTTCTTGCCCGGCAAGGTGCCGGGCACGACGACCGAGAAGGCGGGCACGCGGCCGACGAAAGTCTCGCCGGTGGCGCGATCGATGATCTTGGTCGAGGCGCCGACGAAACAACCCATCGACAGCACTGCCCCTTGCTCGACGATGACGCCTTCGGCGACTTCGCTGCGTGCGCCGATGAAGCAATTATCCTCGATGATCACCGGCTCGGCCTGCAGCGGCTCGAGCACGCCGCCGATACCGACGCCGCCGGAGAGATGACAATTCTTGCCGATCTGCGCGCAAGAGCCGACCGTCGCCCAGGTATCGACCATCGTGCCGCTGTCGACATAGGCGCCGACATTGATGAAGGACGGCATCATGATGACGTTCGGCGCGATATAGGCCGAATGGCGCACGACACTGCCGGGAACCGAGCGGAAGCCGGCTTCTTTAAAGCGCTTGGCGTCCCAGCCCTGCGCCTTCACCGGGATTTTGTCCCACCAGGCGGAGCTGCCCGGCGCGCCGGCGATCTCGGCATTGTCGTTGAGGCGGAAGGACAGCAGCACGGCTTTCTTCAGCCACTGATGGACTTGCCAGCGGCCGTCGATCTTCTCGGCGACGCGCGCCTTGCCGGAATCGAGCAGCGCGAGCGCCGCTTCGACCGCTTCGCGGACCGGGCCTTTAGTTGCGGAATTGACCTGATCGCGCGCCTCCCAGGCGGCGTCGATCGCGGTTTCGAGTTGATTGGCGCTTTGTGTGCTGGTCATGGGCCGGACCATGCGAAAGGCGATGGTTGCTGTCAACCGCGCGCCGCGTCACCATCTCCACGGTAAGGAGACCAGTATGAGCGTTCTTCCCACTCCCGAGCCGCAAGCCGCCGCTTCGTCGAGCGCGGCACTCGAAATGACGATCCAGCCACGCACCCGCGATCTCGGCGACGGGTTCCAGGTGCGGCGGGTGCTGCCCTTTGCCAAGCGCCGCGCTCTCGGGCCGTTCGTCTTTTTCGATCATATGGGCCCGACCGTCTTCGCGAAGGGCACGGGCCTCGATGTCCGGCCGCATCCACATATCGGCCTCGCCACCGTGACCTATCTTTTCGAGGGCGAGATCATGCATCGCGACAGTCTCGGCAGCGTGCAGCCGATCCGCCCCGGCGCGATCAATTGGATGACCGCCGGCCGCGGCATCGTCCATTCCGAGCGCACGCCGCCGGAGCTGCGGCCGGCGGGCTCGCGGCTGCATGGGCTGCAGCTCTGGGTTGGACTACCGCAAGTGCAGGAGGAAGCGCCGCCCGATTTCACGCACTATCCCGCGTCGGTGCTGCCCGAGGTGGCGCGCGCGGGGCAGAAGATCCGCGTCATGATCGGCGAGGTCTTCGGCGCGCGCTCGCCGGTGAAGACGCTATCGGAAATTTTTTATGCCGATGTCGAGCTCGATTTGGGCGCACGGCTCGATCTGCCGGCCGATCATGAGGAGCGCGGCCTCTATATCGTCTCGGGCGCGCTCGATCTCGACGGCCAGCGCTTCGACGAGCATCAGCTTCTGGTACTGAATCACGGCGTTGCGACGTCGGTCACCGCCGCGGAACCGACGCGGCTCGTCGTGCTCGGCGGCGCCAAGCTCGATGGCGAGAGGCACATCTGGTGGAATCTGGTATCGAGCTCCGAGGCGCGGATCGATCAGGCCAAGGCCGATTGGAAAGCCGGGCGTTTCGCCAAAGTCCCCGGCGAGACGGAGTTCATTCCCCTGCCGGAATGAAGCGACCCATCATCGCGCGCAGGAAGGGCGCGAGGCGATTGGGCTCGATGATGAAGTGGATATGCTCGGTATGGCCGTCATCCTCGGAATGCGGCCCGCCTTTGACCCAGATCGTCGTCATGCCGAGCGCCGCCGCCGGCGGCAAATTGCGCGCCATATCCTCGATCATCGCCGCGCGGGTCGGATCGATTTCGTATTTGGTCACGAAGGCCGCATAGGCCGCGGGATCGGGTTTCGGCGCGTAAGCGCAAGCGACGATGTCGTGGATCGCGGCGAAATGCGCACCGAGCCCGAGCCGGCCCAACACGCGCTCGGCATGGCGCTTGGTGCCGTTGGTGAAGATCAGCTTGCGGCCGGGCAGATTGGCGATCGCCTCGCCAAGCTCGACATCTTCTTCGACGGCGGAGAGATCGATCTCATGTACGTAGTCGAGGAAACGCTCCGGCGCCAAGCCGTATTCGAGCATCAAGCCGCGAAGCGTCGTGCCATGGCGATCGAGGAAGCGGCGGCGCAGCGCGTGCGCGCCGTCATGATCGAGCTTCAGCTCCTCCATGATGAAAGCCGCCATGCGCTGCTCGATCTCGCGATAAAGTTCGCAAGTGCCGGGATAAAGCGTGTTATCCAGATCGAAGATCCAGGTGTCGATCGCGGCGAGGGGATTGAGCGGATTGAATTCCATAAAGCGCGTAAGCCGTAAGCTCTAAGCTGGAAGCGCAACATAGCGCTTCCGGCGAAGGGCTTACAGCTTGGCGCTTAGGCAGCCGCGCTATTCCGCCGCTTCGGCGACCGGAACCGCGGCCGGCAACGTCTCGGGGGCAGGGCGCGACATGTACCAGTAGCCGATGCCCATGATACCGGCGCCGGCGA
Organism: Allostellaceae bacterium; assembly: GCA_035573175.1. GTDB lineage: Bacteria > Pseudomonadota > Alphaproteobacteria > ATCC43930 > CGMCC-115725 > CAIKMD01. Next base: position 3,336 of record DATMZZ010000061.1, on the reverse strand, counting down.
TGATATTGCCGATCGTGACCCAGAAAAGGTTGTAGGCGAGGCCGGCCCAGGTGACGGTCGCGGGATGCTCGCCGAGTAGCGCGATCAGCAGCAGCGTCATATTCGCGACCGAATGCTCATAGCCGCTGCCGATGAAGGCGAAGAGGCACCACCAGATGACGATGCATTTCGCCGCATCGTTGCTGGTCCGCGCTGCCATCCAGATCGCGAGGCAGACGAGCCAGTTGCAGAGCGTCGCGCGGGCGACGAGCGAGAGCACGGAAGCGCTCTCCTTCGCGACCGCGACACTCATCAGCCACTGGCTTTTCGAATGCAGCAGCGCGCCACCACCGCCCCAGATGAAGATCAGCGCCAGGACGATGCAGCCGGCGAGATTGCCGATCCACGACATGCTCCAGCAAGCGGCGAGATCGCCGATACTCGCCTTTTTGCGCAGCACGCCATGGGTCATGAACATGGTGTGGCCGGTGAAGAGATCGGCGCCGGCGAAGACGACGAGCGTCAGCGCGATGCCGAAACTCGCGCCCATGACGATCGAGCGATAGGCCGGATCGACATCCGAGCCGAGCGAGAAGATCAGGATGATGCCGAGGCCGATGAAAGCGCCGGCCATCATCGCGCTGACGAAAAATCCGCCGGGGCGGCGCTTCAGAAAAGCGGCTTTTGCAGCGGCGGTGTTAGCGAGAGCATCGACGGTATCAAGAAACATCGCGGGAAGCTCCTTTGCGAGTGGCTGCATCGCCATCCGCAAAAGATGTGCCACGCGAAAGACGCGGATTCCTGAGCGATTCGAAGATGTTCGACGCCGCCGATGCTGTTACCGGCGGCAGGCTGCAGGAAAATTGTGCAAAGCAGCATGTGCGTAAAATATAGGCAGAATGCGGATTTTAGTGATTCCTCGCGAGCAGATGTGTAATGGCCTAGCTGACGCTCGAAAAATATGTAAGCAAAATCAATATTATAGTTGGAACCCAAGTTGGCATTGCACTTGCTAACAGCCCCTTTGACAGGGGTGGGCACATGACCGATTCAGACTTCACCGACGAACAGAAACAGTATCTCGACGGGTTTTTGAGCGGCATTGCCGCGCGCCACGGCGGCGGCGCGCCGCCATCCGCCGCGGTCGCGAGCGTCGCGGCTCAAAGTGACATCCATCGCGCGGCGCAGGATCGCTTCATCGCTGCCGGCAAGAAGCTGGTGCCCGAAGAAGAGGCGAAGCGCAAAGCGCATCCACTCGATATGTGGGACGAGTTGCGCGCCGGGGCCGCTGCGGGCCGCTTCCCAAAGGGCATCGACGTTTTCCGCCATAAATTCTTCGGTCTCTTCTATGTCGCGCCGGCGCAGGATTCATTCATGTGCCGGCTGCGCATCCCGAACGGCGTGCTGCAGCCGCATCAGATGATCGGTCTCGCCGCGCTCGCCGAGCGCTGGGGCGGCGGCTATGCCGACATCACGACGCGCGCCAATCTCCAGATCCGCGAGATCAAGCCGCAAGACATCGTCGAGATGCTCGAAGGGCTTCAGGACCTTGGCCTCACCTCGCGCGGCGCCGGCGCTGACAATATCCGCAACATCACCGGCAGCCCCACCGCCGGCATCGATCCGCAAGAGTTGATCGACACGCGCCCACTGACGCGCGAGCTGCACCACTACATTCTCCATCATCGCGAGCTCTACGGCCTGCCGCGCAAATTCAACATCGCTTTCGATGGTGGCGGCGCCGTGTCTGTGCTCGAAGACACCAACGATATCGGCTTCGCGGCGGTCAAAGTGCCGGCGGGCGCGCCAACATCGACGAACAGCGGGCCCGAAGGCGTCTATTTCCGCATGGCGCTCGGCGGCATCACCGGCCATGACGATTTCGCGCGCGATACCGGGATCCTGTTGAAGCCGGAAGAGTGTCTTGCTGCGGCGGTCGCCGTGGTGCGCGTCTTCATCGCCGAGGGCGACCGCACCGACCGCAAGCGCGCACGGATGAAATATCTGCTCGATGCTTGGGGCGTGGAGAAATTCATCGAAGCCGTCGAAAAGGAGCACGGCGGCAAGCCCTTCACGCGGCTGCCGCTGACCGCCTGCGCGCCGCGCCTGCGGCCCGCAAAGCACGGCCATATCGGCGTGCATAAACAGCGCCAGGACGGGCTTTCCTATGTCGGCATCGCCGTGCCGGTCGGGCGGCTCAGCGCGGCGCAGATGAAAGGTCTCGGCGAGCTCGCTTCGCGCTTTACCGGCGCGACGTTGCGGCTGACCGTGTGGCAGAATCTCATTTTCTCCGATGTGCCGAACGAGCGCCTCGCCGAGGTCGAAGCGGCGCTCGCCGCGCTCGGTCTCGGCAGCAAGGCCAGCGCGATCCGCGGCGCGCTGATCGCATGCACCGGCAATACCGGCTGCAAATTCGCGGCGACGAACACCAAGGGCCAAGCTCTCCAACTCGCCGATCATTTGGAGCGGCATGTGGCGCTCGACCGCCCGGTCAGCATCCATTTGACCGGCTGCCCGCATTCCTGCGCCCAGCACAAGGTCAGCGATATCGGCCTGCTCGGCATGAAAATCGGCGACGACATGATCGAAGGCTATTCGATCCTGGTCGGCGGCGGCGCGGGGCCGGAGCAAAAGATCGGCCGCGAGATTTTCCCCGCCGTGCCGATGGCGGAGATGCCGGCGCGTGTCGAGGCGCTGCTGCGCGCCTATCTCGCGCAGCGCCGAGCCGATGAATCCTTCCACGATTTCGCCGCGCGCCATTCGGTCGAGGAACTGAAGGCGCTTGGCGTCCCGCAACCGGAAATGGCCGCGTGACATGACCCATATCGCACCGATCGCACCGCTCATTCCCGAGACCGCGCCCTTCAGCGCGACGCAGCGCGCCTGGCTCAATGGCTGGCTCGCGGCATACTACGGCGCGACAGCGTCGAGTGGGGCAGCGCCGCTAGTGGAAACGACCGTGGCTGCACCGCCGCCGCCTGCGCCGACGGAAGACGATCATCCCTGGCACGATATGGCGATGCCGCTCGAGGAGCGGATGACGCTCGCAAAAGGCCGGCCACTGCCGCAGCGCCTGATGGCGGCAATGGCGCAGCAGGATTGCGGCCAATGCGGCTATCTCTGCAAGACCTATGCGGAGGCGATCGCGAGTGGCGGCGAGAAGGCGCTCAATCGCTGCGTGCCCGGCGGCAAGGAAACCCAGCGCAAGCTGAAGGAGCTTCTGGCCGCGATGGAATCGCAGCGCACCGGCGCGCCGGTCGCGCCGGCCGCCAAATCCGCCGCGGCCGTCGGCACGCGCGACCGGCCGGCGCTCGCCATCCTGGTCGATGCCCATCCGCTCAACCGGCCCGGCTCGGG
>DATMZZ010000060.1:0-8106 GCA_035573175.1 Allostellaceae bacterium | reverse complement strand
CCCGACAACATGGTCTACGAATATTCCTGCGGCGTGAAGCACATCCAGCCGGATGACGAAGCGAGCTACCGCCCGCGGCAATTCCCGCCGACCCTGACCTCGTTCTGCATGTGGGGCTCGGTGCCCGATTTCCCTGCGATGGAAGCGGCCATGGACTTACCCGAAAAGGGGGACCTGCCGGAGAAGGGCAAGTCCGCGCTCAAAGCCGTGTGAGCGCGCCATGCCGGCGATACCGCGCATCGCCCAATACGCCGACGAGCTGACGCGCTGGCGACACGATATCCACGCGCATCCTGAGCTCGGCTTCGAGGAAGAACGCACCAGCGCTTTCGTCGCCGAGCAACTCGCGCGCTTCGGCTGCGAGGTGTATCGCAGCATCGGCCGCACCGGCGTGATCGGCGTGCTGCGCCAAGGCGGCGGGACGAAGAGCATCGGCCTGCGCGCCGATATGGATGCGCTGCCGATCCGCGAAACCAACCGCTTCGACTATCGCTCGCGGAACGAGGGCCGCATGCATGCTTGCGGCCATGACGGGCATACGACGATGCTGCTCGGCGCGGCGCGCTACCTCGCCGAGACGCGGGGCTTTGACGGCACGGTGAATTTCATCTTCCAGCCGGCCGAAGAGGGCTTGGGCGGCGCCAAGGCGATGGTCGAGGACGGGCTCTTCGAGCGCTTCCCGAGCGATGCGATCTTCGGCATGCATAACCGCCCGGGCCTCGGCATCGGCAAATTCGCCATCCGGCAAGGGCCGATGATGGCGGGCGGTGCCTATTTCGACATCACCATCGAGGGACGCGGCGCGCATGGCGCCCGGCCGGAATCCGGCATCGATCCGGTGCTCGTCGCCGGCCACATCACGACCGCGCTGCAAAGCATCGTCGCGCGCAACGTGAGACCGCAGGACACCGCCGTGCTCAGCGTGACGCAGATCCATGGCGGCGACGCCTACAATGTCATTCCCGCGAGCGCGGTGATGCGCGGCACGGCGCGCGCCTTCAGCCGCGAGACGCTGAGCCTCATCGAGACGCGCATGCGCAAGATCGCCGAGGGCATCGCGGCCGGCATGGGAGCATCAGCATCGCTGGATTTCCGCATGATCTTCCCGCCGCTGGTCAATAATGCCGATGCGGCGCATTTCATCGCCGAATGCGCCGCGGAGCTGGTGGGCGCCGAGAATGTCGACCGCGCCGGTAACCTCACCATGGCGTCGGAAGATTTCGCCTACATGCTCGAGCACCGGCCCGGCGCCTATATCCAGATCGGCAATGGCGACGGCGAAGGTGGCTGCGAGGTCCACAATCCCGGCTACGATTTCAACGACGCGGCGCTGACCCTCGGTGCCAGCCTCTTCGCCCGCCTGGTCGAAAAGAAACTCGCGCGGGTTTAGCCGCTATTCGATGATCAGTTTCGATGCGTCGATCGGCTGCTTCATCACGCCGAGTTCGATGCCGAGCTTGCCGACAAAGTCGAAATCCTTCGGATCGAGCTTGGTGGCGAAGGTCGCCATCGCCGTCGGATCGACGAAGCCTAGATCCTTCTGCTCGATTGCACGCGCCTCATCCGGATGCGCATCGATGAAGGCGATACCGTCGAGGATCGAGGCACGGAAAGCCGCGACTTCGGTCTTATGCTTCGTCGCCCAGTCGCGCGTCGACATCCAGAACGAGCCGAGCACGTCGGGATTGACCTCGGAGAAGAAATCGACCGACCGCGCCGCCGCGCCCGAGGCGACGATGCGGCCGCGGATCGGCTCGATCGGCGTCGCCGCATCGATCTGACCCGATTTGAGGAGATCGCCCATCTGCAGCATCGGCGTCTCGACGATGCGGACTTGCGCCACCGGCACGTTATGCGTGATCAGCCATTTGCGCAGGAACATGTCGATGATGCTGTTGAAACCGGGAACGCCCACCCTGTGTCCCTTCAGATCCTCTGCCTTCGCGAATGTCACCCCGGTGCGCGTCACGAAGCTGATCTTCGCATTGCTTTTGACCAGCCGCGCCCCGCCGGCGACAGCGACGAGATCGAGCCCGCCTTCATTGGCGAGCAGGATATTGGGCGGCGTTGCATACGCGATCTGCACGCTGTCGGAGACCAGCATCGGCGGCACAACCGATGGCGTCGGCACGATCTGCAAGGTCACGTTGAGTCCGTGCTTCGCGAAAATGCCTTGGTCGCGCGCGACGAAGGCAGGCAGGAAATCGACCGCGGGTCCAAGCCCGATCTTGAGCGGCGTTGGCGTCTGACTTGTCGCCGGCGCGATGGAAGCGAGCGGCGAGAGAAACGCCAGAGCGACGATGAAACGGCGCCAGGATTTCGGCATGACTTCCCCCTCAGAAGCAGCCGAATGCGTAGCTAATTTCGGAGCGACAAGAAAGCATCGACGCGCTCAACGATCGCTTGTCGCCACTCCCCGTTGCGTTGTCTCGTGGCCGCTTACTCCGCCGCGGCGCGATGGCCGCTGACTTCGGCGCCCGCATCAGGCTCCAGCCGCGCAAACCAGCGCGTCGAAGCCAGCGTCACCAGCGCCATGAGGATGAAGGTGATGCGCATATCGCTGAGCGACATGTCGTCCTGCGAGCCACCGCGCAAGACGAGCACGAAGTTGAGCGCCATAGCCGCGAAGGCAACCCCCATGCCATTCGACATTTGCTGCACCATGCTCGAGAGGCTCGATGCCGCGCTCATCCGCTGCGCCGGGATGTCGGCGAAGGCCATGCTGTTGAGCGCGGTGTATTGCAGCGAGCGGAAGAACCCAGCGACGGCGAGAATGGTGAAAATGAGGATCGGCGCCATCGCCTCGTTGAAGATGACGCAGACCACGACACCCACCACGCTGATCAGCGCGTTGACGGTCAGCGCGGTGCGGAAGCCCCAGCGCCGGAGGATCGGGATAGCCGCGATCTTCATCGCGAAGGAGCCGATCGCCGCGGCGACGGTCATCAAACCGGAGAGGAACGCGGTATAGCCGAGGCCGACCTGCAGCAGGATCGGCAGCAGATAATTGAGCGATGACGTCCCGACGCGGAACACCGCGCCGCCGATCACGCTCGCCGAGAGGGTCGAGACCCGGAACAGCGTCAGATCGATCACCGGATGCGGCGTGCGCCGCAAATGCCGCGCCGAGAGGAACCCTGCGAGGATCGCGACGCCGCCAATAATGGCGATCGCGCCCCAATCGACTTGGGGCCGCTCCACGAGATCGCAGACATAGACGAAAGAGGCGAGCGCGGTGCCGGTCATCAGAAAGCCGAGCCAATCAAGCGACGGCGTCTCGGGCTCGCGATAATTCTCGATGAAACGCGTCACCAGCGCGAAGCCCAAAAGCCCCATCGGCACGTTGAGGAAGAAGATCCAGCGCCAGTTTGCATAAGTGGTGATGAAGCCGCCGATCGGCGGGCCGAGAGTCGGGCCGATCATCGCCGGGATCGTCAGATAGGCCATGGCGGTGACGAATTCCGATTTGGCGACGCTGCGAAACATGATGAGCCGGCCGACCGGCACCATCATCGCCCCGCCCATGCCTTGCAGCACCCGCGCGCCGGCGAGCTCGGCGACGTTGTTGCAGAGGCCGCACAGCACCGAGCCGAAGGTGAAGACGGTGATCGCGGTGCGGAACACAGTCTTGGCGCCGAAGCGATCGGCAAACCAGCCGCTGACCGGAATGAAGATCGCGAGGCTCAAGACATAAGCGGTGATGCCGACCGAGAGATGGATCGGCGTCGTATCGAAGGTAATCGCCATTTGCGGCAGCGCGGTGGTGATCACCGTGCTATCGAGATTCTCCATGAACAGCGCCGTGGCCACGATCAGCGGCACGATCATGGAGCGCGCGATAGGCAGCTTCATCAGCGGCGCGTCAATCGGATGCGGCGGCGTCGGCAGGCTCAGCCGCGCCGCCGCGGAGCCGATGGCCACTGACCTCGGCACCCGCATCGGGCGCGAGCCGCATATAGAAGATCACGCCCGAGAGCGCGATCAGCGACATGGTCACGAACACGGCGCGGATATCGACGATCGAGACTGTTCCCGCCCCTTCCGTGTGGAAGAGCTGCATCGCATGCAGCAGCACCGCGGCCAAGGCGACGCCGAGGCCGTTATTGATCTGCTGCATCATGCTCGAGAAACTCGTCGCGGCGCTGGTTCGTGGAGTCGGGATATCGGCATAGGCCAAGGTGGTGAGGCTGGTGAATTGCAGCGAGCGGAAGAAACCGCCGACCAGCAGGATGAGGAACACGACGACGCCCGGCGTCGACTCTGTGATGAAGGCGCAAACCGCAACCGCGGCGGCGCTGATAACGCCGTTGCCGATCAGCACGTTGCGGAAGCCCCAGCGCCGCAAGGTCGGCGGAATCGCCGCTTTCATGCTCAGTGAGCTGAGCGCGCCAGCCAGAGTGATCGAGCCCGACGCGAAAGCCGACATGCCCATATTCACCTGCAGCAAGATCGCCATGAGATAGCTGACGCCACCGCCGCCGATACGATAGAGCGCGCCGACCGCGACACCGGTGAAGAAAGACGGAATACGCAGCAGGCTGAGATCGATGATCGGCTCGGCACGGCGCAGCATGTACCAGGCGGCGAAGCAGCCCGAGGCGAGACTCAACACGAAGAGCCCGGCGGTGATGGTGGCTGGGATATCAGGCTGCACCACGAAATCACAATCGAGCACCAAAGTTGCGATCGAGATACTCGTGAAGATGAAGCCGATCCAGTCGAAAGCGGGACTGTGCTCCTCGCGGTAATTCTCGATGAAGAGGAAGACGAGCACCGCACCGACAAGGCCGATCGGCAGATTGAAGAAGAAGATCCAGCGCCAGCTCGCATAGGTGGTGATGAAGCCGCCGATCGGCGGGCCGAGTACCGGCCCCACCATGGCCGTCATGCTGAGGGTCGAGAGCGCCTGTACGAACCCGGCCTTGCCGACAGCTCGGAAGAGTACCAGCCGTCCTACCGGCATCATCATCGCGCCGCCTAGACCCTGGAACACGCGGCAGAGCGCAAATTCCGCCACGCCGTTGCACAAGCCGCAGAGCACCGAGCCGAGGGTGAACACCGCGATGGCGGTGCCGAAAATCGTGCGCGCGCCGAACCGGTCGGCAAACCAGCCACTGACGGGAATAAAGACCGCAAGGCTGAGGATATAGGCGGTGATGCCGATCGAGAGGTGGACCGGGGTCGTATCGAAGGTGACCGCCATCTGCGGCAACGCCGTGGTGATCACGGTGCCGTCGAGATTCTGCATGAAGAGCGCCGCAGCGACGATCCCGAGCAACAGACTATGACGCGAGACGCGGAGTGGCATCCAGACAAACCTAGGGAACGAGGCGGCGTGGGCCCCAATCTATTGCGAGGCACGGGGTTTTGAAAACCCGCGCCGGTGCATCCCTGCCCTCGGAAATCTCCCGGCCTTCACCTCGCCAGGGAACGCGGCTAAATTCCGGCCCGGGATTAGCCCCAATGTCTAAGAGAGAGGAGCGCTCGCCATGGCGATCACGATGTATAGCGGCTCGGTTCCGGTCTTCACGCAGCTTCTGCCGGCCCTGTCCGGCTGCCTCGACAAGGCTCAGGCTTTCGCCGAGTCGCGTAAATACGATCCGAACCTGCTGCTGCAGCTGCGGTTGGCGCCGGACATGTTTCCCTTCGTTCGCCAGGTCCAGCAGGCGACAGCGCATGCGCTCGCCCCCGGCCGGATCGCCGGCGCGCAACTGCCCGACCTCAAGGAATGCAGCAACATCGCCGATTTGAAGGCGCGGATTGCGACCACCGTCGACTTCCTGAAGGGCCTCAACGCCTCGCAGATCGACGGGAAAGAAGAGAGCAGCGTCACCGTGAAGCTCGGCCCGAACGATCGCACGTTCAAATCCTGGGTCCTCCTCTATCACCACGCTCTGCCGAACTTCTATTTCCACACCACGACCGCTTACGACATCCTGCGCCATTACGGCGTCGAGCTCGGCAAGCGCGACTTCATGGGCCAGATGCCTGGCTGATCTCGGTTGACCGATCGGGACCGGCGCCACATCGCCGGTCCCGATCGTCGTTCAATCGGCGCCGCGCTCGATCGTCGCCATTCTGAGAAAGGCGTGCCGATGACGAAGAATGAATTCGGAATCGGCAAGCCCGTCCGGCGCAAAGAAGACCGGCGCCTCCTCACCGGCCGCGGCCGCTACACCGTCGACATCGATATTCCGAACCAGGCGCGCGCCGTACTGCTGCGCTCGCCGCATGCACATGCGCGCATCAAGAACATCGATACGGAGCGCGCCTTGGCGCTGCCGGGCGTCTTGGCGATCTACATGGGCGCCGATGTGATCGCGGCCAAGATGAAGCGCGTGCTGACCGACCAGGAAGGCTTCGGTCCGCGTCATGTGCAAATGAACTTCCCCGACGTCGTGCTCTGGAATCGCGACGGCTCGGATATTTACCCCTCGCCCTTCCTGCCGCTGGCGACGGACCGCGCACGTTTCGTCGGCCATGCTGTCGCGATGGTCGTCGCCGAGACGCTGGCGCAGGCGCATGACGCCGCCGAAGCGATCGAGATCGATTACGAAGTCCTGCCAGCGGCGACTTATGCCGAGGACGCGGCGCGGCCCGAGGCGCCGCTGCTCTGGGATCAGCCGAGCAATGTCTGCCTCGATGCCGAAGCCGGCAACGCCGCCGCAACCGAAGAAGCCTTCGCGCGGGCGGCGCATGTCGTCCGTCTCAAGACCTGGTGCCAACGCGTCACCGGTGTCACCATGGAGCCGCGCGCCGCGGTCGCCGACTACGACGCGGCGCGCGATCACGTCACACTCTATGCCGCCGCGGGCTCGGGCTCGGTGCGGACTAAGGCCAGCATCGACATGGTGCTTGGCTGGCCGCCCGAGCGGCTGCGCGTTGTCGCTTACGACATCGGCGGCAATTTCGGCACGCGGAACGCGGTCTATCCGGAATCCTCGCTCGTCGCCTGGGCGACGCATAAGCTGAAACGCCCGATCAAATGGGTCGCCGAGCGTCAGGAAGGCTTCGCCGCCGATTTCCAGGGCCGCGACCTTGTCGCCGATACCGAGCTCGCGCTCGATAGCGACGGTAAATTCCTCGCGATGCGCAGCAAGCATCTCTCCAATCTCGGCGCGCATATGCTGGCGCTCGTCCCGCTGCGCAAATCGGTCAGCATCCTGTCCGGCGTTTATGACGTGCAAGCAGCTTACGTCGAAGCGCGCGCCGTCTTGAGCAACACGCCAACCACCGTGCCCTATCGCAGCGCCGGCCGGCCGGAAGCGATGTTCATCCTCGAGCGCCTGATCGATATCGCTGCGCGCGAACACGGCTTCGACCGCGTCGAGTTGCGCCGCCGCAATCTCATCGGCGCGAACGCCTTCCCTTACAAGAACTGCACCGGTGTCACTTATGACAGCGGCGAGTATGAGCGGGTCATGGACGAAGCGCTCGCGCTCGGCGATGTGAAAGGCTTCGCGGCGCGGCGCGCTGAAGCGCAAGCGCGCGGCAAGCTCCTCGGCCTCGGCATCGCCAATTACATCGAGAGCACGACCGGCATCCCGCGCGAGCGCGCCGAAGTGATCGTGCGGCCCGAAGGACGCGTCGATGTGATCATCGGCACCCAATCGCATGGCCAGGGCCACGAGACCAGCTTCGCGCAATGCATCAGCGACTGGCTCGGCGTCGATTTCGAAGCGGTGAATCTCATCACCGGCGATACCGATCTGGTTCCGGTCGGCGGCGGCAGCAATTCCGGACGCTCGATGCGCTATGGCAGCGTGCTGATGGGCTACGCGGTCGACGAGATCGTCGCCAAGGGCAAGCGCATCGCCGCGCATCTGCTTGAAGCGGCACCGGACGACATCGTTTTCCACGACGGCGCTTTCGCCATCGAGGGCACCGACCGCCGTCTCGGACTCTACGAAATCGCCGCGGCGGCCGCGACACGAGCCGATCTTCCCGAGAATCTACGCGGCAAGCTGGCCGGAGAGCGCGACGAGGTCTTCAAGGTCGCGGCCTTCCCTTACGGCACCCATGTCTGCGAGATCGAGATCGATCCCGAGACCGGCGCCGTCGAGCTCACCCGCTATGCGGCGGTCGACGACGTCGGCACCGCGGTCA
>DATMZZ010000059.1:0-8717 GCA_035573175.1 Allostellaceae bacterium | reverse complement strand
GCCTCGCGGCGCAAAAGCGCTTGCCCGAGGGCTTCGCCATCATCGGCTTCGCGCATTCGCATCGCTCTGACGATGAATTCCGCAGCGGCCTGAAGAAGGCGCTCGACGAGCATATCAGCGAGAAAGCCGACACCAACACCGTCGCCTGGCTAATGGAGCGCAGCAGCTACGTTCAGGGCGAGTTCGAGGATCCTGCCGCTTATGACCGGCTCGATCAGGCGCTGAAGCTCATCGAGACCGAGCGCAAAATTCCCGGCAATCGTCTCTTCTACCTCGCGACGCCGCCGACGGCTTTCGTGCCGATCGTCAAGCGGCTCGGCGAGAAGGGCATGGCGCAGGAGAAAGGCGGCCAGGACGGGTGGCGGCGCATCGTCGTCGAAAAGCCTTTCGGCACCGATCTCGCCTCGGCGAAAGCGCTCAATGGCGAGCTTCTCACCGTCTTTGCCGACTCGCAGATATATCGCATCGATCATTTCCTCGGCAAAGAGACCGTGCAGAACATCATGGCGCTGCGCTTTGCCAACGGGATTTTCGAATCGCTGTGGAACCGCGATCGCATTGACCATGTCCAGATCACGGCGGCCGAGACGGTATCGGTCGAGAGCCGCGGCAAGTTCTATGATGCGACCGGCGCGCTGCGCGACATGGTGCCCAATCATCTGTTTCAGTTGATGACCCTGGTCGCGATGGAGCCGCCGACCAGTTTTGTGGCCAATGAGGTGCGTACCGAAAAAGCCAAGGTCCTGCACGCCGTGCACCCATTCACCGCCGATAGTGCCATGCGCGACGTGATGCGCGGGCAGTACAGCGCGGGAATGGTGAACGGGAAAAATGTCGCCGCCTATCGCGAGGCGCCGGATGTCGCCCGCGGCAGCACGACGGAGACCTTCGTTGCCTTGCGCCTCATGATCGACAATTGGCGCTGGGCCGGCGTGCCTTTCTATCTGCGTACCGGCAAGGCGCTGGTGGCGCGTCGCACCGAGATCGCGATCAAATTCAAGGAAGCGCCGTTCACGCCCTTCCGCGAGACACCAATCGACACACTCGGCGAGAATTTCGCTGTGCTGCGCATTCAGCCGGACGAAGGCATCGCGCTCCAATTCAATGCCAAGATCCCGGGCCCGCAACTCGCGCTCGGCGGCGTTCAGATGGACTTCCAGTACAAGGATTATTTTGATGCGGCGCCGAGCACGGGGTACGAAACATTGCTTTACGATTGCATGATCGGTGACATGACTCTGTTTCAGCAAGCCGACGAGATCGAGACCGGCTGGCGCATCGTCCAGCCCATTCTCGACGATTGGCGGGAAGCGCCCGCACGCGACCTTGCTATTTATCCCGCGGGCGGCGAAGGTCCGCCCAGCGCCGACGATCTCATGGCCCGCGACGGCCGGCATTGGCGGCGTATCGAAGTGGGGCGGAATCGCCCATGATGATTCGCGCACGGATTTGTATGGCGACAGCGGCACAAACAGAGCGGCACGTCCTTCCCGATCCCGGCGCGGCGGCACGCGCGGTCGCGGAATGGCTGCTGGAGCGCGCGCTCGCCGTCGAAGGCAAGGCGGCTCTCTGCCTCGCCGGCGGTAACACCCCGCGACTGGTTTACGAAATTCTCGCCGATCCGCCGTTGCGCGATCGCTTTCCGTGGGAGCGCGTGCATTGGTTCTTCGGGGATGAGCGTGTCGTGCCGCAGGACAATGCGCGTAGCAATTACCACATGGTACGCGCGGCGCTGTTCGATCGCGCGCCGATCCCGCCGGAAAATATCCATCCCGTGCCGACGGAATCCGGCAACGCCGCCGAGGCTGCGGCGGCTTATGAAGCAGAACTGAAACGCTTCTATGGCTCAGACCGGCTCGCCGCCAATCGCTCGCTCTTTGCCGCGACGTTGCTTGGGGTCGGCAATGACGGCCACACCGCGTCGCTCTTTCCCGGTAATCCGGTTCTCGCCGAGCGCAAGCTCTGGGCGGCAGGCCTGAGCGATCCGAGCGTCCCCGAGCCGCGTGTCACCCTGACCATTCCGACGCTTGAGAGTAGCGGCGAGATCGCTTTTCTCGTCACCGGCGCCGAGAAAAACGCCATCGTCGCGCGGCTTGCACAAGATGAAGAACTGCCAGCGGCACGGATTCATCCTGCCGGCCGGCTGCGCTGGTTTCTCGACCGCGCTTCTGCGTCTGCCGCTGCGCGATGAGCGCCAAGCGGGGGAGACGGTCGCCTGTGGCGCGACCGCATACTCTCGCCATCGATATCGGTGGCTCGCACATCAAGGCATCGGTGCTCGATCCCAGCGGAAAGATGCTCGCCGCCGAGGTTTCCGAGCCGACGCCGCATCCGACGACGCCGCGCGCCTTGCTCGGCACGGTCGCACGCCTCGCCGACCAGCTTCCGGCCTTCGAGCGCATCTCCGCCGGGTTTCCCGGCTATGTAAAGCGCAACGTGGTCTTTACCGCGCCCAATCTCGGGACCGAGCATTGGCGCGGCTTCGGCTTGGCCGATGCGCTGACGGCGCGGTTCGGCAAGCCGGCGCGCATCCTGAATGACGCCGATGTGCAGGGGCTGGGCGTCATTTCGGGCAAAGGCTTCGAATGCGTCCTGACGCTGGGCACCGGGATCGGCTCATCTTTCTTCTATAACGGCCGGCTCCTGCCGCATCTTGAACTGGGCCAACACCCGATCCGCCACAACGTGACTTACGACCGTTACATCGGCGACGCTGTACGCCGCAGCAAAGGCCGCAAGAAATGGAATGCGCGGCTGAAGAAAGCACTCCCAATCGTCGCGACGCTGGTCAATTACGACACGCTTCATCTTGGCGGCGGCAATGCGCAGCGGATCGATTTCAAACTGCCGCGCAATGTGAAGCTTGCTGCCAACGTCAACGGCATCACCGGCGGCGTCCATCTGTGGAATCCCCAACTCGACGAACTGTTCACGCCGATGGGGAGACCCGATGTCCGCGCTGAGCTACGGCAACCTACGCATCGCGATTCCGTTACGAATCGATGACCGGCGCATCATGGAACCGGTCTTCCGCCGGCTGTAACAGCCGTCCGGCCATCGAGGGAAGAACGACACCATGCTCTATTGGGCCGCGCTTTTCTTCATTATCGCCCTGATTGCGGGGTTGGTCGGGTTTACGGGAATTTCGGTCGCCGCGGCCGAAATCGCGAAGCTGGTTTTCTTCATTTTCCTGGTGCTGTTCATCGTCTCGCTGGTCGCATCCCTGGTGACGCGAGGACCGTCCTCGCCGCCTTGAGCGGCGCTTGGCCTCAGGTGATCACCTTGTTGACATTCAGCCGGGCGAGGACACGATTCGACGTAGCGACGGCGGCGCTGGAACGGTAGGCCGCAGGCGGACGTTTTGATCTGCGCGTACTTTCTCCCGAGGAGGCAATATGGCGAGCGATAACGACGCCGAAAGCGATCTCACACGGATTGCCAGCGATATCCAGGCATTGAAGGAAGACCTTGCCCGGCTGGTCGATCACCTGAAAACAGGTGCGACCGAGACGGTCAGTAGCGAGGCTAGCCGCCTCTACGAGACACTCACCACCGAAGGGCAGCGCCAGGCAGCCGCGCTGGCACATTCGGTCGAGGAAAAGCCCCTGGCAAGCGTCCTGATCGCCTTCGCGATCGGGTTTGTCGGCGGCCGTATCCTGATGCGCTGAGACGGGCCGATGGCCGCCTCCGAGGAGCTGATCAAGCTCGCCGCGCGCATTGTCTTTCAGCAGATGGCAGCGCCCTATCGCGCGGCGCTCGAGCGGCGCATCGTCGGCACAGCCATCTGCGGCATCCTGGCATTCATCGCCGTGCTCGCGGCCGTGGCTTGCGGCGTCGGAGCCTTCTGGCTTTGGCTCGCGCCGAAATTGGGCGCGGCTCAGGCGGCGCTGGTCACGATGGGCATTCTCCTGCTTATCGCGCTGATCCTCGGGCTGCTCGCCGTGAGCTTCGCACGCCGCTCGCCGACGAAGGCTCTGCAAGATGTCCTCAGCGGCAAGGAGCTCCAGCAACTCGGTAGCCTGCTCGAGCGTCACGTTCCGGAGTTGGCCATCGCGGCTGCGATCGGCGGCTTGCTATTCGGCATGCGGCGGCGGAAGTGAGGTTTCTGGCGCGGCTCAGCGAGCCGCGCGGTGATCGGCCGGACCTTTGTGCAGCGACAGATTGTGGGCCGTGTTGATCAGGCCCACATGCGAGAAGGCTTGCGGGAAATTGCCGGCGAAGCGCTTCTTGACCGGATCGTATTCCTCCGCCAGCAAGCCGACATCGTTTCGGATATCGAGGAGCCGATCGAAAAGATCGCGCGCCTCCTTCTCGCGTCCCATCAGCGCGAAGTTATCAGCGAGCCAGAACGAGCAAATCAGAAACGCCGCTTCATCATGCGGCAGCCCGTCGGGCGCTTCATTTGGACGATAGCGAAAGACGAAACCGTGTTCGGTGAGCTCGCGCGCGATCGCTTCGGCGGTGGCGATGACGCGCTTATCATTTGGCGGCAGAAATCCGACGAGCGGGACACGCAATAGCGCCGAATCCAGCGCTTTGCCGCCGAAAGCCTGTACGAAGACGCCGCGTTCATGATCGACGCCTTGCGCACAAATCTGGCGATGGATTTCGTCGCGCAGCGCGCGCCAACGACCTATGGGTCCTTTCAAGCCGAAGCGCTCCGCGGATTTGATGGCACGGTCGAAAGCGACCCACGCCATCACCGCCGAATGGGTGTGACGCTTCTCCTCGCCGCGGCTTTCCCAGATGCCGGAATCCGGCAATTGCCAACGCGTCTCGAGAAATTCGAGAAGCACGGTCTGAACGCGATGTGCATCGTCCTCCGGCTCGATGCCATGAACCTGCGCCGAATAGAACGCGTCCATGATCTCGCCGAAGATATCGGTCTGGCGTTGCGTGTGGGCGGCATTGCCGACCCGCACCGGCCTACTGTCCGCGTATCCCCCGAGCAGCGGCAATTCGTATTCGGGCAAGCGCCGCTCGCCGGCGAGGCCGTACATGACCTGTACCTCGCTCGGCGAGCCGGCAACCGCACGCAGCAACCACTCGCGCCATTCCTGCGCTTCCTCGCGATAGCCCGAGAGCAACAGCGCATAGAGCGTGAAGGTGGCGTCGCGCAGCCAGCAAAAGCGGTAATCCCAATTGCGCACGCCGCCGAGCTTTTCGGGCAGGGAAGTTGTCGGCGCGGCCACGATGCCGCCGGTGGGATGGAAGGTGAGAGCCTTCAAGGTGAGGAGCGAGCGGATCTCAGCATCACGCCATTCGCTTTCCGCCGTGTAGCGCCGGCTCCAACTCTGCCAATGCTCGGTCGCTTCTTTCAACGCGGCCAAAGCGTCATATGATGCGGGCTCGCCTTGATGTGAACGATACCAGCTCAACGTGCAGGGAATGGTCTCGCCGGCGTGGATCGTGAATTCAGAGACCGTCGTCTCGTCGCGACCGACGAGATCGAGCGACGTGCGCAACAGCAACGCGTCAGGACCGGCAACGGCACTCAGCCCATCGGGCCGACGTCTCACCCAAGGGACGATGCTTCCGTAATCGAAACGGAAGATCATCTCCATCGTCATCGGCACGCTGCCATGCTCGCCTTTGATGATGCGCACGAGATCGACGCGGCGCCGGTCTGGCGCGATCGATATGTTGTGGCCGCGAGGCAGAGGCATGAAATCGGTCACGAGCACGCTTCCGCTTGCCGTGCGGAAGCGTGTTTCCAGCACAAGCGTCTCTGGCCGATAGCGCCGTTCGATCGCGACGCAGGGCTCGCCGGGGCTGATCTTCCAGCAGCCGTTCCTTTTGTTGCCGAGGAGCGCCGCAAAACAGGCTGGCGAATCGAAGCGCGGAAAGCAGAGCCAGTCGATCGAGCCGTTGCGCCCGACCAGTGCGGCCGTCAGGCAATTGCCAATTAGGGCATAATCTTCAATGCGCTGCGCGTTGCCGCTGGTGCTCATGTAAAGGCTAACGATGTCATTGCCGAAGGGTTCCGGCCTCGCTGCCAAGGTTTCGCTTTAGTAATGGAGGCGTTCGCTGATGCTGCGCAGCAAGTCCTCGACCCGATAGGGTTTCTGAAGCACGCGGAACACGCCGAGCGCTTGGCGCTCGCGCAGTTCGGCGGGCGGATAGCCAGAGGTGAGCAACACCTTCAGTTCTGGCCTGCGGCGTATCGCCTCGCGTGCGAGTTCCTCGCCGTTCATGCCGCGCGGCATAACGACGTCGCTGAATAGAAGATCGATGTCGCTCTCGCTTTCGAGGATCTCGAGCGCCTCGGGCCCGTCGCTCGCCGTGAACACGCGGTAGCCGAAATTCTTCAGCTCCGCCGCTACGACCTCGCGCACATCCGGCTCATCCTCGACGACGAGGATCGTCGCGCCGTGCGGATCGTGGACAATCGTGGTGCTCTGCGCGAAAGCTTCGTTCACCTCAGCCATTCCGCTGGCGCGCGGCAGAAAGAGATGGACGCACGTGCCGACATCGCGTTCGGATTCGATATGGATATAGCCGCCGCTTTGCTTGACGAAGCCATAGACTTGGGAAAGGCCGAGGCCGCTGCCGCGCCCGACGTCTTTGGTCGTGAAGAACGGCTCGAAGACGCGGCCCAGAATCTCCGGCGGCATGCCGACGCCGTTGTCGATGACGGAAATCGCGATGTAGTGGCCCAAGGCAATAATGGCGAGAGGCGGGCGATGCTGCTCGTCGAAGGCGACATTCTTCGTCTCGACCACGATCTTGCCGGCTTTCTGCGCCACCGCGTCGCGTGCATTGACGATGAGATTGAGCAGCGCAGCTTCGAATTGCACTGGATCGATGCGGCAAGGATCGAGCGTCGGGCTGAGAATGAACTCGATCTCTACCGCTTCATCGACGGCCCGGCGTAGCAACTCGCCGACCTCGTTGATGAGCCGATTGGGATTGATGATCTCGGGCCGCAAAGTTTGGCGTCGCGCGAAGGCGAGGAGGGATTGCGTCAGCCGCGCACCGCGCGTGGCGGCGCGCTGCATCGTCGCGATCATCCGTTTTCCCGGATCGTTCGTCATTTGCCGCGCCAGCAAATCGAGATTGCCGACAATCACGGTCAGAATGTTGTTGAAGTCGTGGGCGATGCCGCCGGTCAATTGCCCGACCGCTTCGAGCCGCTGTGCCTCGCGCAATTGCTCTTCCGCGGCCGCGCGTTTTTTTGCTTCATCCTGCGCATGTGCCACGGCACGCTGCTCGCGCTCGGTACGGCGTATCGCGCTTCGAGTGACAAGAATCAGGGCAAGCGTGACCGGAAGGCCGTAGATGAGATGGCTGCCCATGGTTAGCAGCCAGCGCACGATAATCGCATCTTTGTCGTAGCTCGCAGCGACATAGAGCGGATAGTCCGGCACGGCTTTGTAGAACATCAAGCGATCGCGGCCATCGGTCGAGGAGGCGCCGCTGATAAAGCCGAAAGTATCGTTGGATTTGATAGCGCGCATGATGTCGCTATCGGGCGGATATTGCAGCGGTTCGGGCGGCGCGGGATTGCGCGCCAGCACGGCGCCGTCGGCGCGGAACAACGCGATATGGACGCCGGGCCCGCCGGCAAGCGTCTCGTAATACTTCGCCAATTCCGTCGGGCTTGTCGCGATGTTGATGTCGCCGGTTCCGTCTGCGGGGTCGGCGCTCGGCTTGTGGCGTGAAACCGAAAACAGCAACGCACCCGTCCGCGGCCCGTGCGTAACATCGGAGATGTAAAGATCGTCGCGATCTTTGCGATGAACGGCGAGCATCTGGCGGGTGACTTGGTAAAGCACCGGTGCCGGGAACGCATAGTTGGTGGCGAGGATACGCCGATCGGGTGCGATGATGCCGATCGCTTGCGCTTGCGGCAGGCTGCGTTTCATCTCGACCAGGAATGTATGGACCTCGGCCGATGTCGCGATCTGTTTCCAGCTCATCGGCGCGACCCGCTCCGCGATGCGATCGAGCACCAATTCGTCGGTGGCGAAAACCTTGCTGGCATGCTCGGTGGCCGCGCTCGCCGTGCGTTCGATGCGATCCCAAGCATCCGCCATGAAGGCGCGATAGGTCAGGAAGGCCGCCAGCCCGTAGAGGCATATTGGCAGCACGTACGCCGAAATCAGCAGCACTCTGAGCTGACTGATCGCGCGACCTGACGGTG
This sequence comes from Allostellaceae bacterium, assembly GCA_035573175.1. GTDB lineage: Bacteria > Pseudomonadota > Alphaproteobacteria > ATCC43930 > CGMCC-115725 > CAIKMD01. Next base: position 574 of record DATMZZ010000059.1, on the reverse strand, counting down.
AGGGCGCAGCTTGCCCTCCCGCTCTCGCTGAAGGTTCGAGCTCACTCGGCACGCTAGGCTCTCCGCCACTACGCTCGATAATAGGTGCAAAAAGAAGGCAAATAAGGCTTTTTTATGGTTTCCACATCAACCGCCGCCATTAAGTGTGTTCGGCGATTTTCGCGCTGTGGGCTTTATGATAGCGTCTTGACAATGGCCATCCCTGAAAAAGCCCCGAGGTTGGACCTCGACGACAGCAAGGACGTTGGCGAAGCCCTCGCGGCATCCGCTCAGGCACGGCTCCGCGCGCTCGACGCAATGCTAGGTGGCGTGGCGCACGATCTCAATAACGCCCTGTCGGTCGTGCTCATGAACCTCGACGTCATGCAGCAGGACGGCACGGTGATGGCCAAGCATGGCCGGCGTATCGATGGCATGCTGGATTCGATGACAGGCGCTTCCGCACTCGTGCGGCATCTCCTCAACTTCTCGCATTCGCGCCGTCCTGAGCCGGAAGTTATCAGTCTTGCCGAAGTGCTGCCGTCGCTGGCCGAGTTGTTGCAGGTCGCGATCGGACGCGAGGTCGACATTATCA
>DATMZZ010000058.1:0-12790 GCA_035573175.1 Allostellaceae bacterium | reverse complement strand
TGGAGCGCAGCGGCTATCCCGAAGAGACCTACTACACTTTCTCTTGCAGTCCGATCCCGGACGATGACGGCGGCGTCGGCGGCATCATTTGTGCCAATACCGACGACACGCAGCGCGTCAGCGGCGAACGGCGGCTCACCTTGCTGCGCGCGCTTGCGGCGGCGACGGTCGATGCGCGCACCGTCGAACAGGCTTGCGAGCGCAGCGTGCGAGCGCTCGCCGAGGTTCAGGTATCGACCGACAAACAGAACATTCGTCAAGAATAAGGTAGGATCATGACGGCAGACACGCGAACGGCCATCGAAGGTGCGCGGATTTTCGTGGTCGAGGACGAATCCGTCATCACCATGCTGCTGCAAGACATGTTCGAGGAGCTGCACTGCGAAGTCGTCAGCCTCGCCTCGCGCTTCCAGGACGCGCTCGATAAGGCGAATACGCTGTCTTTCGAGGTTGCGATCCTCGACGTCAATCTCAACGGCCAGCGCACCTTCCCGATCGCCGAGGCGCTGAAGGCGCGGGGCGTCCCTTTTATCTTCGCGACCGGTTACGGCGCCGCGGCGGTGCCGGAGAATTTCCGTACCGCGCCTGTGTTGCAGAAGCCGTTTCGCATCGCCGATCTCGAGCGCGCGGTTCGCTCCGCCCTGAACACACCGCGCAGCGCTTGACAGGACAGCCGGCTGCGCTACTTTAAACGCGTTCCGTGGCGATTTGATTGAGCCGACCGGCTTGCGGCCACGTTAAAATAACCGCTAAAAGGTCGGAGGCTTGAACGAAGCCCTGACCGTTGCGGTTAGGGCTTTTTTGTTGGCCGCCCGGTCCAACGAATGAGTCGCGATCCGGTCGGCGTGGTTACGCGAAGGAGGCGATGATGTCTGTGATCAATCCCGAGCATTCCCCGAAATGGCGCCCGCGCACCGTGCTGACGCATAGCGGCTTGCAGCGCTCGCAATTCGAGGAGACGTGCGAGGCGATCTACATGACCTCGGGATTCGTCTATCAAAGCGCCGAGGAAGCCGAAGAGGCGTTCAAGAATCAAGGCGCGCGTTACGTTTATTCGCGCTACGCCAATCCGACGATCTCGATGTTCGAGGATCGGCTGCGCCTGCTCGAAGGCGCCGAGGCCGTGCGTGGCACGTCCTCCGGCATGGCGGCGGTCTTCGCCTCGATGGCCTGTTTCCTCAAGGCCGGCGATCGCGTCGTTGCCTCGCGTGCGCTGTTCGGCTCCTGTCTCTACATTATCCAGGAAATTTTGCCGCGCTATGGCGTGAAGAGCGAGTTGGTCGATGGCGCCGATCTCAATCAATGGCGCGAGGCGCTGAAGCCCGGCGTCAAAGCCGTGTTCTGCGAAAGCCCGTCCAATCCGGGTTTGGAGCTGGTCGATCTCAAAGCCGTCGCAGAGCTGACCCATCAGGCCGGCGGGCTGTTCGTCGTCGATAATGTCTTCGCCTCGCCGCTCTTGCAGAAGCCGCTGCAGCTCGGCGCCGATATCGTCGTCTATTCCGCGACCAAGCATATCGACGGGCAGGGACGGAGCCTCGGCGGCGCGGTGCTCGGCTCGGCGAAATACATCAATGAATCGCTCGCGCCCTTCCTGCGCCATACCGGCCCGGCGCTCTCGCCTTTCAATGCGTGGATTTTGGTGAAGGGCCTGGAGACGATGGATCTGCGCGTGCAGCAGAGCTGCGATGGCGCGACGAAGATCGCGCAGTTCCTCGAGGCCCATCCGCGCGTCGGCCGGGTGCGCTATCCGGGGCTCGAAAGCCATCCACAGCATGCGCTCGCCAAGCAGCAGATGAGCGGCTTCGGTACCGTCGTCACGCTGAATGTCGGGAACAACAAGGCCGAGACCTTCCGTTTCCTCAACGGGCTGAAGCTCGCGCGCATCTCGAACAATCTCGGTGACAGCAAGAGCCTCGTCACGCATCCGGCGACGACGACGCATCGCTCGCTGAAGCCGGACGAGCGCGAGCGTCTCGGCATCACCGATGCGCTGATCCGCTTCTCCGTCGGGCTCGAGGACCCGCAGGATCTGATCGAGGATCTCGATCAGGCATTGAAAGCGGTGTGATCTGGTGGCGCCGCGCTAAACGACCGGCGCCACACTTTCCTTATTTTGGGTCGCTCTTCGGCTCGCTCGCTTCGGCCGGCTCGTCTTTGACGATTTCGCCGAACGCCCAGAGGCCGAGCCAATAATAGACGAGCACGAGCCCGGCGAGGCCGAGCGCGAGCGTCGGGACCATCACGACGGCGATGCTCTTCAGATCGCCGCTGGGGAGCGCGTTCGCGCCCCAAAGCAGCCAGGCGAAAGCGCCGATAACCGAGACCACGCCGACCGCGAAGCCGATCTTGGCGCGCTCCCAGGTCGCGCGTGTCATGGTGATGCGCACCGGCTGCGCCGGCAGCTTCTGCATGATGTTGAAGGAGACGAGGCAGCCGGCAACGAATAGCAAGCTGCAGATCGCGAGCCATTGCGGATCGTAATTCTGCTGCTGTTGCGAGGCGTAAGAAATCGCAATGCCGCAAGCGACGAGGATGATCAGCGCCGGCGAGGGGTAAATACGTAACATCGTTGCGGTCGTCCTTTTCTGCGACATGCAGGTGACGCAGGACGATGCTGGCAAAACCTCGTGAACAATTCGTTGCGCACGGCAGGTACTTTAGGCTTAACCGCGATTAGCCATGATAGGATCGGTTTCGCAAAAATTGCGCCGATCCACGCGGCTGGGTTAGGCTAATAAGAAGGGCAAGAAAGACCGGCGTCGTAACGCCGGCTGCGCGGGGAGGGAATCGATGACTCGAATCGCGAAATCCTTGTTGATCGCCGCGGGCCTAGCCGTGGCGACGTTGCAGGCGGCCGCCGCCGATCCGGTGGTTCTGAAATTCGCGCCTTTCGCCAGCCCGGGACAGGCGGCCTACGAGCAGTTCTACAAGCCCTGGGCCGAGAAGGTCACGGCGGATTCGCATGGCGCGCTGACCGTCGATTTGCGCGGTGGCACGTCGATCGTCAACAATCAGAATGTCTACGATCGCGTGATGAACGACGTCGTGCAGATCAGCTTCGTGCTCTTCAATTATGTCGCCGGCAAATTTCCCTACGCCGAAGTTGGCGCGCTGCCCAATCTGGCGGATAATTCCGAGCACGGCTCGGACGCGCTCTGGCGTCTTTATCAAAGCGGCGTGCTCGACAGCGAATTCGATCAGGCAAGGCCGCTGATGCTGGTCGCCTTGCCGCAATCGATCGTGCATATGACCAAGGCGCCGAAATCGCTGAAGGATCTGACGGGGACGCGCATCGTCGGGCCGACGCAGCTCACCGCGCTTGCCGCGCAGCATATGGGCGCACAGCCGATCACACTTTCATCGCCCGAGGCATACGAAGCGATGAATCGCGGCACCGCCGATGGCACGATCCTGTCATGGAATGTCTATTTCTCGTTCAAGATCGGCGAGGTCGCGCATTACCATATCGATCAGGCAATGGGCACAGCGGCGGGCATGATCTTCATGTCGCGCAAACGCTATGACGCGCTGCCGGCGGAGGTGAAGGCGACGCTCGACCGCAATTCGGGGCAGGCGGCGAGCCGCGCCTGGGGCAAATGGTGGGATGGCGACAACAACCACAACCGCGAAGCCGCCAAGGCCGATCCGAAGCAGACGGTGGTGACGCTCGATCCCGAAACGCGCGCGGCCTGGTCGAAGCGGCTCGACGGCGCGATCGCCGATTGGGCCAAGAGCCGGCCCGGCGTCGAGAAGGTGATCGTCCAGTATCGCCAGCTTCTCGCCGAGACGAAGTAGCGCGGCCGGCCGATTCTTTAAGCGAAACGCGGCAACAGCTTCAGCGCGTTGGTACGGTCGATCGCGGCGAGCTCCGCGGCCGAGAAGCCGCAATCGGCGATTTTCTTCACCTGGTCGAGGCAGCCGGCGCCGTAAGGGTAATCGGTGCCGAAGAGGATCTGCGAATTCGGGATGATCTGCCGCAAGGCGCCGACCGGGCCCGGATGCGCGGTCTGGGCGAGGTCGTAATAGAAGCGCGTCAGCTCATGCATCATGCCGCTGGGCATGGCCGTTGCCGTCGCCGCCTTGTCGCGGCCGCTGAAATCGATGAAGCGCTGGATGAGGTAGGGCATCGTCCCGCCAGCATGGCAGAAGATCCAGCGGATGTTCGGATAGCGCGCGGCCGCGCCGCCGAAGACGAGGCTCGCGATGGTGCGCGTCGTGTCGGTGCCGTATTCGATGACCGCGTCGGCAATGTCGGGCTGCAGATTGCTGCAGCAAATGCATGATGTCGGATGGACGAAGACCAGCGCCTTGCGGCGATTGAGCTCTTCGAGGATGGGCGCGAATTTCTTATCGCCGAGGAATTTGACGCCGCCGCTTTCGTAATCGGTATAAAGGCCGATGCCGTCGGCTTTGAGCTGGTCGAGCGCGTAGGCGATCTCTTTGAGACTGGCATCGATATCGGGCAACGGCAGCGCGGCGAAAAGGCCGAAGCGCTTCGGCCGGTCCGCCACCATCTTGGCGCCGGCATCGTTGCATTGCCGGGCGAGCTTTGCAGCCGCCGCATCGTTCCCGAAATGGATGCCCGGCGTCGTCACCGAGATCATCGCGGTGGTTATGCCGGCCTCGTCCATCTGATCGAGCGAGCGCTGCTCGGTCCAATTCGCGATCGGCGGCTGATAGCCGGGCTCCGGGCAGGCGCTGCCGAGCGCGATCAGCGCGTCCTTATAGATTTGCGGGACGAAATGGTGATGGATGTCGATGCGATGCGGGTCCGGCATTCCGGGCTTACGCCTTGATCAGCTTGGCGAGGTTCGGCAGCAGGCGCAGCGCGTTGCGATGATCGATGCCGATCATCTCGTCCTTGCTAAGCCCGGCACCGGCGACACCTTCGACGTGCTCGATCGAAAGGCGATAGGGATAGTCGGTGCCGAAGACGATCTGGCTCGCGCCAGCGACCTGCTTGAGTGCGCCCAGTGCAACGGCGTTCGAGGCTTGCGCCGTGTCGTAATAGAAGCGCTTCAGCTCGGGCATGAGCCCGTTCGGCAGCTTCGCCGCGACCTGGGGGATCTTGGCGAGATTGACCATGCGCTCGATCAGGAACGGCATCGTCCCGCCGGCATGCGACCAGATCCACTGGATGTTGGGATAGCGCGCGCTCGCGCCGGTGAAGATCATGCTGTTGATCGCGCGCGTCGTATCGGTGCCGTATTCGATGATCGATTCATTCACCTCGGGGATGAGGTTCGCGCAGCACGCCGCGGCATGGGGATGGACATAGACGATCGCCTTGCGGCGGTTGAGCTCTTCGAAGAGCGGATTGAAATCGTTGTGGCCGAGCCAGCGATCGCCATAGCTCGTGTACATGCAGATGCCGTCGGCTTTCAGCGTGTCGAGCGCATATTCGACTTCTTTCAGCGAGCCCTCGACATCCGGCCAGGGGATTGCGGCGAAGAGGCCGAAACGGCCGGGATGATTGCGGATCATCTCCATGCCGTAATCGTTGCAGAGCCGCGACAGCTTTCGCGCTTCTTCGACATGCCCGAAATAGAGCCCCGGTAAGGTGATCGAGACGAGCGCGATCTGCGTCCCGGCCTTGTCCATGTCGTCGATCGAGTTCTGGATCGTCCAGGTCTGCATGCAGGGTTGCATGGGCCGCTTCTTATTCATTTCGTCGCGGTAAGCAGGCGGCACGAAATGATGATGGACGTCGATACGCGTGAGCGCGGCCATGATTCCTCCCCAGGGCTTTGGCGCCGCCCACCTTACCGGCGCGGTGGCATCGCGACAATGCCGGAGGGTAATTGCCGGGCGCCAATAAATGCGGTTAGCTGCGGCTACGGGGAGGAAGCCATGAAGATCACGACCATCGCTTTAACGGCGTTTCTGGTTGCTGGGGTTGCTGCGAGCGCTACTGCCGATCCGGTGCGCATCCGCATCGGTTGGGCGCAAGTGCCGACGCAGATCACGCCGCTGGTCGCCGAGTTGGCGAAGAAGCAACCCGCGCTCTTTCCTAATCTCAACCGCACTTATACGTATGAGCCAGTGCGCTTCCAGGGCTCGCCGCCGCAGATTCAGGCCTTTGCCGCCGGCGAGGTCGAGGTCGTGGCTTTCGGGCCGTCGGCGCTCGCGCTTGCCGTCACCAATGCGCATCTCGATCCGCGCGTCGTCGCAGACATCGCGCAGGATGGCGGCTCGAAAGGGTATTACACGACCTGGTGGGCTGTCCGGAAAGATAGCCCGATCAAGACGCTCGCCGACATGAAAGGCCACACGGCGATCGTCAACGCCAAGGGCGCGTCGACCGACATGTTCCTGCGCCAGACGTTGCGCCGGCATGGCGTCGCCGACAGCGACTTCACGGAAATCGAGGCCGATTTCACCAACATGCTGCCGATGCTCGAAGCGGGCAAAGGCGACATCGCGCCGGTGATGGCGCAATTCAATCACGATTTCCAAGCCACCGAACGCTATCGCGTGCTGTTCACGACCACCGACGCTGTCGGCGGCGACGATCAGGTGTTGTTCTGGGCGATGCGCGCCGAGTTCATCAAGGCGCATCGGCCGGCGATCGTCGACATGCTGACCGATCACATGGCGGCGGTGCGCTGGTTCCTCGATCCCGCCAACCGCAACCAGGCGCTGGCGTTGACCCATGATTTCACCAAGCAATCCCTGCCGGCGATCGACTACGCCTTCACCAAGGACGATGTCTATCGCTCGCCCGATTTGCTGCCGCTGATCCCGCCGATCCAGCGCGATATCGATACCGCTGTCAGCATGAAGCTTCTGCCGGCCTCGATCGATGTGTCGAAATACGTCGATCTGTCGATGGTCGAGGAAGCGAAGAAGCGCTTCCCGCCGAAGTGACGATCGATTTCGTCGGGACAGGCGCCGCGCGTCCCGTCGACTACGCCGGCGCTTCGTAGCCCGCCGCATATCAAAGCGGTGCGGGAAGAGATCGATACCGCGCTCGATTTGAAGCTGCTACCGGCGGCGGTGAAGATCCTGCCCGAATACACCGATCTCTCGATGATCGAAGAGGCGAAACGCCGGCTACGATGGGACGTAGCGGCGGGTCTTTGCCTGGTGCCGCAAGAAAGCCTTAATGGAGCCCCAGGAAATACCAAGCTCTTCGCTACCGTTCCGGACAGCGCGACGAATTTGCCGCGTTCGGAATGAGGAGCGATTTTCATGGCAAAGCTGTTCGCAACATCGCCGATGCGTCGGCATCTCGCCTTTGTCGGCGCCGCGTTGATCGCAACGAGCGTACTCGCCGGCTGCGTCGTCGAGCAGCCACAGCCGCCGGCCGAACGCGTCGTGGTACGTCCCGCACCGCCGCCCCCGCGCGCCGAATTGCAGCCGCCGCCACCGAATGCGCGCGCGGCATGGGATCCGGGCCGCTGGAGCTGGAACGGCCGCGAATATGTCTGGGTATCCGGCCACTATATCGAGCGGCCTAGCGTCGCAATGCGCTGGGAGCCCGGCCATTGGGTGCAGCGGGGCGGCAGCTGGGTCTGGGTCGAAGGCAGCTGGCATTAAGCCTTGAAGCAGAAAACGGCTCGGCGCTCACGATCAGCGTCGAGCCGTCTCTGCAAATTAGAGCTTGCGAATTAGAGCCCGCGCCACTGGCCGATGACGCGGCCCTGGATATAGGCCTCGGCGAGCGTGCGCTCGTAACCTTCGTATTTCGGGTTGTCCGACGTAATGCGCACGCGCATCGGATCGCTATGCGCCAGCGCTTGCACGCGTTTCACGACGAGGCCGAGCCCGTCCCATACGACGAAGATGCCGGGCGGCGTTGGCGTGCGATCGTCGGTATCGACGAGCACACGCTGACCGGGCTGCAGCGTCGGCTCCATGCTATCGCCAAGCACGGTGATGAAACGCAGCTCGCTCGCCGGCGCGCTCGAGTGGTAGCGCACGACCTCGCTCGGCAATTGCCATTCGGCGACGATCTTCTCGCTTTCCCCGGTAAGACCGTCGCCGGCTGAGGCGCGGACGTCGAGCTCATCGATGCGCAGCATGCCGGGCGGTGTGCCGTGTTTGACGCCGAGACCGCGCGTCGCGGCGCCCTCGACGCCGGCGAGGGCGAAGAGCTCACCCGCCTCAATGCCCTTGGCGCCAAAGATCGGCACGAGGCGCTGGGTGAAATCCAAGGGCAAGAACGGCTTGCGAAACCGGTCCTCGTAATGCTGATAGCTCGAGCCGTTTTCCATGCCGAGCGCATGCGCGACCTCGCGGATCGAGAGCCCGGCGCGCTGGCGGAGCTGTTTCAGCTTGCGCGAGACAGAGGAGGGAGCGTCGGCCATGCGCGCATGATAAACGCTAATCCCGTACGCGGCTATACGCTTTTCCCCTTGCGGGGCGACCGCTTTTAGCGTACGATCTTTGCGTTCACCCGGATAGAGCGGGAAAAGCGAGGGGTCATGCATGATGGCGGTCCTCATCGAGGGTTCGTCTTGGCTGTAAACAAGAACATACCAGGAACAAACATCGTCGCCAATGGCGAAGATCTCTCAGAAGGCGGTGTGGGATGCGCCTTTATCGAACCCCACACCTGGCCGGCAGGATTTCCGCCGTTTTGCGGTCGGCCCGTTCTTCCGGGCTCGCCGTATTGCGCGGCGCACGCGGCTTTGTGCACGGCGCCGAAGGCGGAGAGGCGGCGATGAGAAAGCGCAAAGCGCGTACGGTATCCGACGAGTTGGCGCCGAGCGCCGAACGCTTGGCACAGGGGGTGGTCGAACGCCTGCCGCAGCCGATTGCGGATGAGGAGGGCCGGCCGGCCCGACCGTATCGCGCGGTCGATACGCTCACCGCGATGCTGCGCAAAGGCTCGATCACCCCGGAGATGCGCCAGGCGGGGGAGGATTTCCACGCGCTCTTCATGACCGCGCAGCTCGAGACGCTTCGCGCCGCCGATCTCCATCGCCTGCCCGACGGCATGCGCGAGCTCAACATCACGCTGCGCCAAGCCGAGGCGCGCAAGAAAGTGTGGCGCATCTTGAAAACGCTCGGCGGCGTTTCATCGCCAGCGGGCTCTTGCGTGTGGCATGTCGTCGGCAGCGCCGTGACCTTGAAGGAGTGGGCGCTGCATCACGGCTGGAACGGTCGCGTGCTGTCGCCTGAGGCGGCATCGGGCGTGCTGATCGGCGCGCTGGGCGCGCTGCAAGAACAATTCGGCTTGTGATGGATCCGCCGCGCTGTCGCGGGGTGGCGAGCGAAGACGTTACGAGGCCTTGGTCTCGGGCGGGTCCTGCGCCAGCGGATGGAGCGGCACCGGATCCGCATTGCTCTTGAGGATCAACCTGCCGTCGCTGCGGTTGACATGGCCGACGAATTCTTCGTTCTGCCAGAGCTGAACCATCGCGATCATCTCGAACTCGTCGAGGAGGGCGCGCATGCGCTCGAAGGCGTCAAGAATATCGTCATGGTTCGCGGCTTCCGCCGTGACCATGTTGGCGCTCTGATCGAAGAGGTAATAGGTGAAGACCGTCATGTCGGGGGAGTCTCGGACGAATTTCTTGCCTTTGTGTTAACCAGCGCATTTGAGCTTTCTCTCTTTTATTGCATTAACGAACCGCCCACTTCTTTGCGCAACACTTCAGCAGTATTCGCTTAGGCATCGTCGGGTTTCGTATCTTGCCGATTGGGTTTCCCCGGTGATCGAGATCGCCTTTCTCAACCGCCCGCTCGTCCGGCCAAAATCGGCTTTGGCTTTTGCGGTGGCCTTCGCCATCACCGTTGCCGCAACGGTGATGCGGTGGGCGCTGACGCCACTCTTCGCACACATACCGTTCGGTGGCATGCCTTTTGCGGCGGCGTTCTTCGGTGTTGTCATCACCACTTTTCTGTGCGGCTCGGCGGCGGGGGTGGCCGGCATTTTCCTGTCGGTTGCCGCGACCTGGGCGTTCATCTTGCCGCCGCATGCGACGCTGCTGGCGCCGTTTCAGATTCTGGCGTTCGTCGTCGGCGCTCTGACCATGATCGTTATTATTACGACGATGCGCGCGGCCAGCGCCAAGATGCGCCTCATCAACGAGAATCTCCGGTTGAGCGAGATGGAACTCGCGGAGGCCAGCAAGGCAAAATCCGAATTCATCGCGCGCATGAGCCATGAGCTCCGCACACCGCTCAACGCGATCATTGGTTTTTCGGAGATGATTCGCGAGGCGATGATCGGGCCACTCGATGCACGCTATCGCGGCTACGGCGCCGACATCCACAGCGCCGGCCGGCATCTGCAGAATGTCATCAACGACATTCTCGACATTTCGAAGATCGAAGGCGGGCGGCTCGAGCTGCGCGATGAGCCGGTAGCGATCGAGGATATGATTGAATCCTGTCGCCGCATCGTCGCGGCAATGGCCGAAGCGACTGGTGTCACGCTATCGGTCGATGCGCCAGCGGGCTTGCCGCTGATCCGCTGCGACGCGGTGCGTTTCCGGCAGATCCTGCTCAATCTCATGTCGAACGCGGTCAAATTCACGCCGGCGGGCGGATCGACAACGGTGTCGGCGGCCGTCGAAGGCAGCTTCGCGGTCATCGTTGTCGCGGATACCGGTATCGGCATGCGCGAAGAAGAAATCGCGATCGCGCTCCAGCCGTTCCGCCAAGTGAGCGGCAGCGCGAACGATACGCTGACACGCCGCTTCGCGGGCACAGGACTCGGCTTGCCACTGGCGAAGGCGCTGGTCGAATTGCATGGCGGCACGCTGGCGATCGAGAGCGCGCCGCAGCGTGGCACCACCGTGTGCATTCGTCTTCCTTTGGAGCGCAATGCCGCTGCCGTTGCTGCATAAGACAGCAAAAACTCTTTCTTGAGGAAAAAGGCGGAACCGAATCGGATGAAAACAGTTCATCCGTGGTACGCAGCACACGTGGGATGCAATCCCCCACGTCCTTGGCGGCTCCCGCATCGGGAGCCGCCTTTTTCGTCGCCAAACGCGGCAGCGCTCAAGCCGGGCCGCTTATCGCGATGCAACTTTCGCCCGGTTCATGCTTTGGGGGAGCGACGACTCTCGAAGACAGGATTGCGCGCATGCATGGATATAGCTGTCTTTTCCTGCAGCCGGATGGCTGTGTCGCGGCGAGAGAGGAATTCGAGGCCGAAACTGATAGCGATGCGGTCATCGTCGCGCGGGCGCTTTATGCCGAGCGCGCAGCGCGGGACGGGCTCGAGCTATGGGACGACACACGCCGCCTTCTCAGCGAAGACAGCCGTTAATCGCGGTAAGTCGTCGCGCTAATCGGAGCGGCGGGCCGCTGCCTCGACTTGCTCGGCGAGCTCGTCATAGCGATCCGCGATCTTCCGGAACTGATCGCTGATCGCCCGATCAAGCTGCAGCTCGGCCTGTTCACGCAGACGCTGCGCCGTTAAGCGATATTTTTCGCCTTCCTTCACGGTCAAAACTCGAAAGTGGTGTGGTCCCCGCTGCGCCGACATCGATAAGGATCGCGGCGCGCTCTCCGTTTGTCCTAACTCTCTCTTGATCCATGTCAATAATGTTTGGGTAGCATTTCCGCTGCATTCAAGATCGTCGTGCTTAAGCTTGCGCTATCGCGCTATGGGGCGACTGCGTCACATTGTTGCTCGCATATCGATCGGTGACGGCGCTAACGTCGCGCTACGGAGTGGGGAGTAGAACAATGATTCCGGATCGTGCGATTTGGTGCACCGCGCGTGCACTGGTTGCCTTGTGTTGCGACGATGAGCTGGTGCTCGGCCGCGCGAATGAGCATCTGCGCGAGGGGAATATCGACAAATACGCCGATTGGATGCGTGTGCTGAGTGCGCTCACCGAGCTGCGCGCAAAAGCGACGGCTTGAGCGAGGCGGTCGGTTATCGCGGCGGCCGTGGGCTCGGATTGCCCACTTAGACGCAGACGGCTAGGCTTCCGCCTCCGATATGGAGGATGGGATGGCCAAGCAAATTGCGCGCAAAAAGAAAGCCGATAAGCGGGTGAAAGCCCGCGTGCGCGGCGCCGCTCTGGTCCAGCGCAGCGCGCGCAAAGTCGCGACAAAAGCCGCTTCGAAAACCATCACGCTGAAACGCAGCAAGATCGCCGCAGCGTCGGCTCTCGGCACAGCCTCGGCGATTGCGCAAAAACTCATTCCAGTCGGGCCGAAAGATCCCGCCGGCCGCATCTTCCGCCGCTATTGGATCCCGATCGAAGTCGCGGGCGATCTCGGCCAGAAGCCGAAAGAGATCCGTATCCTCGGCGAAGACCTCGTGCTCTTCCGCTTTCCCAATGGCGAGCCGGGACTCGTCGGCGCGAAATGTGCGCATCGCAATGCCGGGATGCAGCACGGCACGCCCGAAGCGCGCGGTCTCCGCTGCTGCTATCACGGCTGGCTCTATGATGCGCATGGCCGCTGCATCGAGATGCCGTGCGAGCCGAAGGACACACCGCTGCTCAATCAGGTAAAGATTGCGGGTTATCCGGCGATCGATCGCTACAACATTATCTGGGCCTATCTGGGCGAGGGCGAGCCGCCGGAGTTGCCGGCACTCGATGTCTTCGTGCGCGACGACGGCTTCAAGCGCGTGACCAAAAGCTACCATAATTGCAATTGGCTGCAGGTCGCCGAGAACATGGTCGATCCGCTGCACACGACATTCCTGCATCGCTTCTCGCCGCTGACCAATGTCGTCGACGAACTGCCGACCTTCGACAAGACCGAAGAAACGGAATGGGGATTCGTGGTGCACTCGACACGCCAGGATCAGGGCCATACGCGTCTCGATCATTTCGTTCTCCCCGCAATGAATCGCGTCGCGGTCAATCACATG
>DATMZZ010000057.1:0-6860 GCA_035573175.1 Allostellaceae bacterium | reverse complement strand
ATTTCCGCGTGCCGATCGACGACACGCATACGCGCATCATTTGGATCGGGCTCTTTCCGCCGAATGCGCTGCCGCCGGAGCCCCCCGGCATGGTGCCATTCGAATACACGCCGAACAATGTGACGCCCGACGGCGAAATCGACATGACGAATTTCTACGGCCAGGACCGCGCCGTGTGGGAGACGCAGGGCGCGATCTTCGATCGCAGCAACGAGATGCTTGGCAAATCCGATCGCGGCATTGCCATGTTCCGCCGCATGCTCGCGGAGCAGATCGATCTGGTCGAGCGCGGCGAGGATCCGACCGTCGCGGTCGTCCGCGATCCGGCGAAGAACACGCTGATCGCGTTCGCGAGCCATACACAGCCCTGGTATCCGGACGGGCCGGGCGACGTCCATCATCTGCTCGCGGCGGCGAAACGCTGAGGGGTGAGGCAAGCCGGCATCGATGCAGTCGCGAAAAGAAATAACCAAGGACGGGGGAGAAAATGACGTTGACGATTTCGCGCCGCACTGCGCTGACGGTGCTCGGAAGCTCGGTTGTGATGGGTATTCCCCTGGCGCGTGCCGCCGACGCGCCGACGCTGCTGCATATAAGCCTCGTCCCGATCTTCGATGTCGCGCCGTATTACGCGGCGAACGCCGAAGGCTATTTCGCCGCGGAAGGGCTGACCGTTACCACGGACCCGACGATCCAGGGCGGCGCCGTCGGCATCCCGGCCCTGATGAGCGGAAGCTACGACATCGTCTATTCCAATTCGATCTCGGTGATAACCGCGTTGGAGCGCGGGATCGATCTTCGTCTGATCGCCCAGGGCTCGCTCATTTCGCCGCCGCCCAATTCGAGCGGCCTGCTCCAGCGCAAGGGCGATGGCTTCCGCACGGGCAAAGACCTCGAAGGCAAGACCGTCGGCGTCAATGCCCGCTACAATATCCAATGGCTCGGGATGCGTGCTTGGGTCAAGAAGACGGGCGGCGATCCTGACAAAGTCACCTATCGCGAGGTTCCGATCCCTTCGGCTCTCGATGCGATCAAGAACAAACAAGTCGATGTCGGCTTCGTGCTCGATCCTTATCTGACGATTGGTCGCGATGATCCGGCGTTGGAATTCATCGATTGGCCGCTTTACACCGTCATCCCGGGCGGCGCGACCGCCTTCTGGATCGTCACCGGGAAAACCGCCGAGGAAAAGCCCGACTTGGTCCGGCGCTTTGTCCGCGCCTATCGCAAGGGCGCGAACTGGGTGAATGCCCATCACGGCACCGAGCCCTTCATCAAGCTGGTGTCGAGCTACACGAAAATCGATCCGAAGCTGGCAGGCAAGATGGTCGTGCCGGAAGCCGAGCTGGGAGTCACGCTGGGGCCGATCAAAGACCTAATGGCGCTCATGCGCGAGCACGGCCTGCTGAAATCCGATGTCGACGTTCAAACGAAAATCTTTCAGGTGCAGGCGTGAGTGGCGCAATTTCAATCGGTGGGTGAGCGGCGATGGCCGAAAAAATCCGGCTCGGTATCGCGGGCGTAGGCATTGCCGCGCTGCAGGTTCTGCGTGATCTGCAAAAACTCGCGAACGAAATCGAGCTGACCGCGCTCGCCGATCTTCGGCGCGACAACATGGAGCATTTCGTCGCGTTGCTCGGCAAGCCGGTGGCGATGTTCGACAATGTCGAGGAGCTGTGCCGGAGCAAGCTGGTCGATGCGATCTGGGTCGCGACGCCCAACGCCTATCACGCCGAGCACACCATCATGGCCGCGCAGAACGGCAAGCATGTCATCTGCGAGAAGCCGATGGCGGTGACGCTGGAGCAGTGCCAGGCGATGGTCGAGGCGGTCGAGCGCAACCGCATTAAATACGCGCAGGGTCATTCGAAGGCTTATGATACGCCGATCCAGCGTATCGGCGCGATCGTTCGCAGCGGCGAGCTCGGCCGCGTCATCCATATCCAGACCTGGAACTACAACGACTGGATGATCCGCGCGCTGATGCCGGGCGAGGTCGATACCGAGCAAGGCACCGGCGTGATCTTCCGCCAAGGCCCGCATCAGACCGACATCGTCCGCTATATCGGCGGCGCGAAGCTGCGCAGCGTCCGCGCCGTTGCCGGGCGCTGGGCGCCGAACTTCCCCAAATGCGAAGGCAATTACACCGCGCTGCTCGAATTCGAGAACGGCACCGGCGCGACCATGGTGTTCGACGGCTACGGCTATTTCGACAGCACCGAATTGACCTGGGGCATCGGTGAGTCCGGTCTCGAATCCCTCAATGCGGAATCGCTCGTGCCGCGCTATCGGCCGAAAGGCCCGATCTCGGCGGAAGAGAAATTCGCCATGGTCCGTGCCGGCAATCCCTATGGCTATGGCGCCGGCAGCGGCTGGAAGAAGGACGGGCCGCTGCACAATCCGATGTTCGGGCTGACCGTCGTGAGCTGCGAGAACGGCGTGATCCGCCAATCGCCCGACGGGCTCTTCGTCTACGACAAGGACGGGCGGCACGAGATCAAGGTACCGGCAAGCCGCGGCCGCGCGGCGGAGCTGTTCGATCTCTATCAAGCGATCGTCGAAGACCGGCCGACGATGCTCGATGTGCGCTGGGGCATGGCGACGGCGGAAGTCTGCCTCGCCATCCTGCAGTCATCGCGCGAGCATCGCGACATCGCGCTCGCGCATCAGACCGAGGCACCGGGCATGAATCAGTCGTCGTCGGACCGATGACAAAGTGATACGATGACCGCAGCACCTCTGACCGCACAGAAGAACAACATAGGACAGAGGCGCTGATCGCGGCGTGAAACGACAATTCGGGCGACTTTTAGTCGGAGGAAGCGGATCATGGTCACGAAACTTGAGAACGAGCGTCTGACGCGTGTGGGTTCGGGAACGCCGATGGGCGAGACCATGCGGCGCTATTGGATGCCGGCGCTGTTGTCATGGGAGCTGCCGGAGCCCGATTGCCCGCCGGTGCGGGTGAAGCTGCTCGGCGAGGAACTCGTCGCCTTCCGCACGACGGATGGCCGCATCGGATTGATCGAGGAATTCTGCCCGCATCGTCGCGCCTCGCTCTGGCTCGGCCGTAACGAGGAGAACGGGCTGCGCTGCGTCTATCACGGCTGGAAATTCGGCATCGACGGGCAATGCATCGATCAGATGAACGAGCCGCGCCAATTCTGCGCGAAGATCAAGGCGATCGCTTATCCGACCTATGAGATGAGCGGCGTGATCTGGGCCTATATGGGTCCGCCCGAAAAACAGCCGGCGCCGCCGAAATTCGAATGGACGCAGATGGCGCCGACGCATCGCGCCGTCAGCAAGGTGAAGGAGGAGTGCAACTGGCTGCAAGCGCTCGAAGGCGGCATCGACACCTCGCATTTCACCATCCTGCATCGCGCGCTGAAGAAGGATGCGAAGCAGCCGGGCATTACGCCGGACAATGTCGGTATCCAAGGCGGCGCGCCGTCGCTCGAGGTCGATTTCACCGATTACGGCTATCGCTACTACGGCATCCGGCCGCTCGGCGGCGAGAAGCTTTATGTCCGCGGCTATCACTTCGTCATGCCGTTCACGCAGCTCCGTCCGCCGGGTCCCGATAAGCAGGAGGTCCACGGCCATTACTGGGTGCCGATGGACGACGAGAATTGCATGGTGTGGAATTTCTATCACAGCTATGGCGACGAGCCGATCGGCGAGCGCGAGGTGTCGAGCACGAGCGGCAATGCTTATGGGTCGCATGTCGACACCAAGAACAGCTTCCGCTCGCTGCGCAACCGCAGCAATGATTGGGGCATCGATCGCGCGATGCAGAAGACAGAGACCTTCACCGGCATCGCCGGCATCAATCAGCAGGATCGCGCCGTGCAGGAGAGCATGGGGCTGATCGTCGATCGCAGCCGCGAGAATCTCGGCCCCGCCGACAAAGCGGTTGTGGCGACGCGCAGGCTGCTGCTCGAAGCGATGGAGACGGTGGAGCGTGGCGGCGACCCGCCCGGTGTCGGCACCAGCTATTACGAAGCGCGCGCCGCCGAGCTCGTCCTGCCGAAAGCCGATAATTGGCGCAGCGCGCTGCTGCCGAAGATGAATCCGAGCACGATCGGCAAGGCCGCTGGCGCCGCGCGGGTCGCCGAAGGCGCGCCGGCACAGCGGAACTGAGATGTTGGGCAAAGCGCGTTTTTGGCTGGCGGCAGCCGCGCTGGTTGCTGCCGCCATGCCGGCTTTCGCCGCGCCGGCCTCCGATGCCGATTGGCAGAAGATCATCGCCGCGGCCAAGCAAGAGGGCAAGATCGTCATCTCGCATTTCACCGATGCGGGGATCGAGCCGGTGTTGCGGCAATTCGAAAAGCAATACGGCATCCGCGTCGAGGCGACGCCGGGCCGGCCCGATGCGGTGATTCCGAAAATCCTCACCGAGCAGCAGAACGGGCAATACAATTGGGATGTCCTGATCCAGCCGGTGAACAATGTGCGGCTCGTGCTCGAGCCGGCGCATGGGCTGGAGCCGATCCTGCCATTCCTCGTGCGGGCCGATGTCGATGACGATGCGCAATGGTATGGCGGCATCACGGCGCATGTGCCGATGGATCCGCTCTATGTCTTTTATGACGGGATCTCCAATCTCGCGGTCGGCATCGATGTGGATCGCGCCAAGGTCCCGGCCAGCGACGTGAGCAACTGGCCGGATCTGCTGAAGCCCGAATGGAAGGGCAAGTTCGGCATCTACTATCCCGGCCGGCCGGCCAATCTCACCATCGCCCTGACCTGTTATCGCCCGGCTTTCGATAGCGATGCGAAATGGGAGGCATATGTCCGCGCCTTCTTCGCGCAGCAGCCGATCGCGTCGGCCGAATTCCGCACCGTCGCCGATTGGCTGCTGCAGGGACGCTTCCCGGTCACGGTCGGCGCCGAGGGCAGCTATCTCGAGAACCTGAAGAACAAGCTGAAGCGCAAGATCGAAGCGCCGGTCAGCCAGAATCTCTGCGGCTATCCGCCGACCGGCACGGGGCGCTCGGTCTCGATCCCAAAGAACCCGCCCGACCGCAACGCGACGATCGTCTTCGTGAATTGGTATCTGTCGAAAGAGACGCAAGATGCGGTGGTGCGCGCCTATACCGCGACCGGACAGGCGAGCGTCAGCCGCCGTAAGGACAGTTCGCATCCCGATCCCGATCTCCAGAAAAAGGTGCTCGCGGGGTTCGAGGCGGGCTGGCTGAAAGGCAAGGGCCTGATGACCGACAGCGACGAAGGGCTGCGCCTGCAGACCAAGGTCATCGAGATCGCGCGCCAGGCGGGATATTGAGCTTTGTCGGAAAACCGATGCGTCATTGCGAGGAGGCCGAAGGCCGACGCGGCAATCCAGGAACTCACGGATTGATGCTGATTTCTGGATCGCCACGGCCGCGTTGCGGCCTCGCGATGACGAAGAACTGGCTTTCCCCAAGCTGTTCGATCGGATGAGGTAATTGCACGCATGACCTCGGCGGCGCTTGAAGGCAGAGTTGCATCGGCGCCGGCGCGGCGCTGGTCGCTTTCGCCGCGTGCGCTGCTCTTTGCGCTCGTGCTCGCTCTCGTCGCGTTCTTCGTGCTTTATCCGTTGGGCTTTCTCGTCTCGGCGAGCTTGCAGGTCGGGACATACGGCCAGGCGACGAGTTTCGGTTTCGGCAATTGGGTCGCGGCGCTCACCGATCCCAATCTGCGCAACGCGATCGTCAACACGCTCACGCTGACCGCGACACGTCAGGTCATCGCCTTCACGCTCGCCATCGCTCTCGCCTGGCTACTGGCGCGCACCGATCTACCGGGACGTCACTGGCTGGAATTCGGCTTCTGGATTTCGTTCTTCCTGCCGACCTTGCCGGTCCTCGTCGGCTGGATCTTCCTGCTCGACAGCCATAGCGGCTTGATCAACCGCCTCATCCTCGCGCTCGGCTGGGCGAGCGACCCGCCTTTCGACATCTACTCCTGGTGGGGCATCATCTTCGTCCATCTGATGACGAACACGCTCGCTGTGCAGGTGATGCTGTTCACGCCGGCCTTCCGCAACATCGATTCATCGATTCTGGAGATGGCCCGCGTTGCGGGCTGCGGTACGCTCGGGATGCTCTGGCGCATCATCCTGCCGGTGCTGGCGCCGACGATCCTCGTCGTCGTGCTGCTCGGCACGATCCGCTCGCTCGAAGCCTTCGAGATCGAGCTGATCCTTGGGCCACCGGCGAGGATCGCGGTGTTCAGCACCGCGATTTACAGCCATGTCTTCGATTCGCCGCCGACTTACGGCGCGGCTTTCGCGCTGAGCATCGCCGGCATCGCGCTGATGGCGCCGTTCGTCGCCGCGCAGCAGATGATCGCGCGCCGCCGCGCTCGCGCGACCGTCGCCGGCAAATTCTCGGCGCGCATCGCCGATCTCGGACGCTGGCGCTGGCCGCTTTTCGCGCTCGTGTTGTTGCTGCTGGGGGCGATGACCTTGCTGCCCGTCGCCTTCATGCTGCTCGGCAGCTTCATGGAGGTGTTTGGCTATTTCGATGTGCCGGACGGCGCCTTCACCATCACGCATTGGACGACGGTGTTGCAGGACCCGCTCTTCCTCGGCTCGCTCTGGGATACGCTCATCGTCGCGGTATCCGCGGCGGCGCTGTCGATGCTGCTCTTTCCGCCGATCGCCTATCTCGTCGTGCGTACGCGCTATCTCGGCCGCGGCGCGCTCGATTTTCTGACCTGGCTGCCGACGACCGTACCCGGCATCGTCATCGGCCTCGCGCTGCTCTGGGTGTTCTTGAAGACGCCGGGCCTCAAGCAGATCTACGGCCATCCGGTCGGGCTGGTGCTGGCCTTCACCCTCGCGGGCATGGCGCTCGGCGTGCAGATCATCAAGG
>DATMZZ010000056.1:0-2377 GCA_035573175.1 Allostellaceae bacterium | reverse complement strand
CAGCGGCAAGACGGTGTGGCAGCGCGCGCTCGGCCGGCCAGCGTCGCGCGGGCTCCTGCCCTGTGGCAATATCGATCCGCTCGGTATCACCGGTGCGCCGGCAATCGATCCGCGCGGCCAGGCGCTCTATCTCGATGCGATGGTGCAGGGCAGCGGCGGACCGACGCATCAGCTCTTCGGCCTCTCGCTGCGCGATGGCTCCGTGCTGCCCGGCTGGCCCGTCGACGTCGCCAGCGCCTTGCGCGCGCAGGGTCTCGATTTCGCGGCGCGCAATCACAATCAGCGCGGCGCGCTGCTCATCATGGGCGACATGGTCTACGTGCCCTATGGCGGGCATTACGGCGATTGCGCACGCTATCACGGCTGGGTCGTCGGCGCGAAGCTCGATGGCACACACGCGCTGACGAACTGGCATGTGCCGGCACAGGCGGGCGGCATCTGGGCGCCGGCCGGCATCAGCAGCGACGGCACGTCGCTCTATGTCGCGACCGGCAACACGATGGATACGAAGCAATGGGCGGGCGGCGAAGCGGTGATCCGCCTGTCGTCGGATTTGAAATTCTCGCAACAGCCGCGCAACTATTTCGCGCCCACGGATTGGCGCGCGCTCGATGATCGCGATGCCGATCTCGGCGGCGTCGCGCCGGTTACATTCACGGCCAGCGGTGCGCCGCTGGTGCTGACGCTCGGCAAGGACGGCAAGGCCTATCTGCTCGATCGCGGCAATCTCGGCGGCATCGGCGGCGCGCTGGCACAGGTTGAGGTCTCGCCGCGCGCGATCCGTACCGCCGTCGCGGTCTATCCGCTCGGCGATGCGGCGGCGATCGCCTTCGAAGGCGCGGGCTCGTCTTGTCCCGCGGACAACACGGGGAAGGGGCTCACGGTGCTGAAGATCACCGGCAAGCCGCCGGCGATCGCGACCGCCTGGTGCGGCGCGGTCGATGGCCGCGGTGCGCCGATCGTCACCACCACCGACGGCAGCAGCAATCCGATCGTCTGGATGCTCGGCGCCGAGGGCGACGATCGGCTCTACGCTTTTCGCGGCGATAATGGCGAGAAGCTCTTCACGAGCGCGCCGCTCAAGGGCCTCCGGCATTTCGGGACGCTGATCGCGACGCCGCAGCGTCTCTATATCGCCGGCGACAACGCGGTCTACGCTTTCGCCTTTTGAAGTAAGAGCTCTTTACGCGGAGCGCCCTTTACGTTGTGTGCTGCGCCCGCATACTCTGCCGCCATGACTCAAAATGATCCGCGTGCGGCGACTAATCCGCTTTTCGGCGCGAACCGGCTGAAACTCGGCCTCTTCGGCGTCAATGTCAGCAATGGCTGCGCCATCACCAAGGCGGAAGAGCGTTTCCGCGCTACGTGGGCCGAAAGCCTCGCCATCTGCACCAAGGCCGACAGCTACGGCTATGAGGCGATGGTGCCGGTCGCGCGCTGGAAGGGCTTCGGCGGCGAGACCAATTTCAACGGCACCAATTTCGACACTTACACCTGGGCCGCCGGCATCGCGCAGGCGACGAAGCGCTGCTGCGTGCTCACGACATCGCATGTGCCGACGGTGCATCCGATCATGGCGGCGAAACAAGCGACGACCGTCGATCACATCGGCGGCGGGCGCTTCGCACTCAACATCGTCTGCGGCTGGTTCGCACCCGAGCTCGAAATGTTCGGCCGCTCCATCATGGAGCACGACACGCGCTACGAATACGCCGCCGAATGGATCGAGGTGATGAAGCTCCTCTGGACGCGCGAGGAGGAATTTGATTTCGATGGCAAGTTCATCCGCGTCGCCAAGGGCTTCTCGATGCCGAAGCCGATTCAGAAGCCGTTCCCGCCGCTGATGAATGCCGGCTCTTCCGGCAAAGGCCGCGACTTCGCGGCGAAATACGCCGATATGGCCTTCATCCATCTCGATCCCAACGATATCGAGAAGACCAAGGCGCATATCGAGACCTATCGCCGCCTCGCGCGCGAAGAGCATGGCCGTGACATCCAGATCTGGGGCAACGCCTATGTCGTACAGCGGCCGACGCAGAAAGAAGCCGACGACTATCTGAAACGCTATGTGATCGAACTCGGCGACGATCCCGCGGTCGAGAACATCCTCAACATCCAGGGCCAGCAGATGCAGCGCCTGCTGCCCGAGGCGCGCGAGGCGATCAAATTCAGCATCAAGGCGGGGTGGGGCGGCGTGCCGCTGGTCGGAACGCCCGATCGCATCGTCGAGGAGCTCATGAAATTCACGGCGATCGGCCTCGATGGTATTCTCTTGAGCTGGGTCGATTATCTCGACGGGCTCGAAGCATGGCAGCGCGAGGTGAGGCCGCGGCTCGAACAAGCCGGGCTACGCGTGCCGATCCGTATCTAGTCTAAG
>DATMZZ010000055.1:0-9545 GCA_035573175.1 Allostellaceae bacterium | reverse complement strand
AGGGTTTCGGAGCCGTAGGTCTTCGGCTCGCGCACGCCGAGAAGATTTAGGTTGGGTCCGTTGAGGACCAGGATCGCCGCACCGGCCACGCTTGTTCTCCGCGCTGGTCCGGCGGCTTATAGCAGCGCGCGCCCGAGTCGGGCAAACAGATCAGGCGAATGCGGGGCGTTAGTCGCAGGGGGCTGCTGCAGGCTGCGCACGGAGCGATCCGGGTTCGCTGGCGCCGCGGCCGAACCAGGCGCCGAGCGCGATGGCGAGCGCGTTCATAGTGCCGAACACCGCCAGCGCGAGGCCGAGCGCGACGAACACGCCGGCGATGTTACCGGGCATCAGATGCAGCGCCAGCCAGCCGCCGCCGATTGCAACGATCAGGCGGAGTGCCGCAGCACGCAGCGGCCAGGTCAGCTTGCCGGCGCCTTGCGAGGCGAAATAAAGCGCGAGGCCGAGGCCGAAGAAGCCATAGAACGGGCCGACGATATGCATGTATTGCGTGCCGGTCGCGTTCATCAGCGCATCGCTGCTGAAGAGACCGAGCCAGGCTTGCGGCGCGAGCGCAGCGGCGATGCCGATCGCTTCGGTAAGCAACGCCGCGATCGCGGCACCGGTCCACGTGACGCGCAGCGCTCGCGCGCGCTGCCCCGCGCCGATTGCCGTGCCGACCATGGTGGCGAGCGGTGTGCCGAGGCCGAAGACGAGCGGGACCAGCACATATTCGAGGCGCGCGCCGGTGCCGTAGCCGGCGACTGCTGCGGGACCGAAGCTGCCGGCGAAGCCGGTCGCGGTGCCGATGATGAGGTTGGTCGTGACGCTGATCAGCGACGACACCGCCCCGATGCGCAGGATCTCGGCGAGCGGCGCCCAGCGCAGCCGCGCTGGCCGCCAGTGCGGGCGCAGCACACCGCGGCCCGACCACAGATAGGTGGCGAAGACAATGCTGCCGAGCGTGTAGAAGAAGATCACCGCGACGGCGCCGCCGGCGATGCCGAGCTGCGGCAGGAAGCCCCAGCCGAAGATTAGCGATGGCGACAGCGGCAGCAGGATCACCGCGCCGATGGCCGTGACGCTCGCGGGCAGGATCATGTTGCCGGCACCGCGGATGATCGCGGCGAGCGAATTGTAGAGCCAGAGCAGGATCGCGCCGGCAAAGACGATGTTGGAGTAGGTCATTGCCGCGGCGAGCGAGCCGCCGCTGCCGCCCATCAGCCGATAGAGCCAAGGGCCGCCGGAGAGTGCCAGCACTGTCGTCGCGATGCCAAGCGCCAGCGCGATCGCAACGGCATGCCAGACGAGGCCGTTGGCTTCCTCGCGCTTGCCCGAGCCGAGGGCGCGGGCGATCGCCGAGAGGATGCCGCCGCCCATCGCACCGGCCGACACCATCTGCACCAGCATGAGGATCGGAAAGACGAGGGCGATGCCGGCGAGGGCGTCGGTGCCGAGCTTGGCGACGAAATAGGTCTCGATCAGGCCGATGGCGGATTGCACCACCATCACGACCACATTGGGCAAAGCGAGGCGCAGCAACGTGGATCCGATCGGCGCGTCGAGCAGCGCCCGTGTCCTAGGGTCTATGGCCGTTCCGGGGTCCATCTCCATGCCGGTCCTCGCTTTCCGCACCAAAAGGTGTATATGCACTTATATGCCGACCGACCGGACTTGCACAAGGGTGCATATGCACCTATATGGTATGGGAGCCATGCAGACGATGCCTGAGACAGAAACCACCGAAACGCTGGATTCCGCGGCGTGCAACTGTCTTGCGATCCGCCAGGCAGCGCGCCAGATCACGCAGCTTTACGACCGCCATATGGCCGCGACCGGGCTGACGACCAGCCAATATTCGATCCTCGCCAAGCTCTCGCGCCTCGGGCCGCTCTCGATCAATGCGCTTGCCGCGCAGATGGTGATGGATCGCACCACCACCGGCCGCGCGATCCAGCCGCTCGAGCGCGACAAGCTTGTCGCGGTCGAGGCAGGGAGCGATGCGCGCACGAAGCTCGTGCGGCTGACGCCGGCGGGCGCGAAGCGCCTTAAAGCGGCGGCGCCGCGCTGGCGCGAGGCGCAGCAGGAATTCGAGCGCGATTACGGCAGCGACGAAGCGGCGGCGCTGCGCACCGCATTGGCACGCGTCAGCACGATCGGTTAGCTATCGCTGTCGCAGAAACACGAACGGCGCGGAACTTGTCCGCGCCGTTGCCTAAACGATCGATCGGGAAAGGCCGAGCGACTATTCGTCGTCGCTGTCGTCGTCTTCGATGTCGGCCACGCCCAGGCCGCTATGCTCGAGGTAAGCCTCGATCTTGGCCAGCGCATTGTCGAGCACGGCACGCTCCGTGCCGCTCAACGCCGCGACGATTTCGGACTCGATTTCCTGTACCAGCGGCACGATCTGGCGATAGATCTCCAATCCCCCTCCGGTGAGGTTGAGGATCGCGCGGCGCCGATCCTGCGGATCCGCCTCGCGCGTGATCAAGCCGGCTTTCAGCAGCTTGGCGACCGCGCGGCTGACCCGGACCTTGTCCATCGTGGTCTGCGCGATCACGGCATTGGCGCTCATCGCGCCCTGTTGGCCGAGCACAGCCATGGTGCGCCATTCCGGCGCCGAGAGCTTGAAGCGCTCGCCATAGAAGCGCGCCACCCGGCGGGTCAGCCGGTTGCTCAGGACGGTGAGTCGAAACGGCAGGTATTTGCCGAGCTCGAAATTCCGTCGCGGGAAATGTGCCAGTGCCGCTGCCGCTTCTTTGCTCATGTGATCACCCCGCATTCCCCTCCAGATATAGTAAAGTTGGTAACAACCAACCAGTGTACAGCCTCAATTACCAGTGCTAAGCAACCATAAGGCATTCTATCCCCGTCACGCGATAATTTCCTCGGAATGTCGGCTTGACGAAAACGCTGCACTGCCGAGACTGCCAGCCGACCGGTTTTGGGTCCCAAAAGGGCAGGAAAGCAGGGAAAAATGAAGCTTTACGGCTATTTTCGCTCCTCGGCGGCGTTCCGGGTGCGGATCGCCCTCAATCTCAAAGGCCTCGATTACGAGCAGGCGTTCATACACTTGCGCAAGGGTGACCAGCGTTCCGCCGCGTATTTGGGCCTGAATCCGCAGGGATTGGTGCCGGCTCTGGTGTTGGAGGACGGCGCCGTCCTCACGCAATCGTTATCTATCATCGACTATCTCGAGGAGACCCGGCCCAACCCGGCCTTACTGCCGAGCGATCCGGTGGGCCGTGCCCGCGTCCGTTCCCTGGCCGAGGCGATCGCCTGCGATATCCATCCGATCGACAATCTGCGCGTGCTGCAATACCTGTCGCGCCAGTTCGGCCATAAGGAGCCGGACATCGAGACCTGGTTCAACCACTGGATCGCGCTCGGTTTCGAGGGCATCGAGAAGACGCTCGCGAGCGACGGCAAGGCGGGCAAGTTCTGTCATGGCGACACGCCGGGTCTCGCCGATATCTGCCTCGTGCCGCAGGTCTTCAACGCGCGGCGCTATCCGAGCTTCGATCTGAAGCCGTATCCGAGCATCATGCGCATCTTCGACAATTGCATGAAGCTCGAAGCCTTCGACCGCGCCGTGCCGGAAAAGCAACCCGACGCGGAGTGAGCGGCGCGTCGCTCAGCGCAGGAGCGCTTCGGCTTCCGTCCAAACACGCCGCGCGATCTCCGCCGCCGGCTCGGCGCGCGCGAGCATCGCGGCTTGGCCCGCCCAAGCCTGCATGCGCGAGAGATCGCTGTTGCGCGCGGCGGCATCGCGCATCGCTTGCGTCAGGCCGCGTTGCACCGGGTAGGGCGCCGGTGAGGGCGCATTAGGCGCTGCCGCGGCGCGCACATAATCCGTTGCGATCGCCCGGCCGAGCCGTCCGCTGAAAGCGCGCGTCAGCGCCGTGCCTTCAGGCGGCACCGTCGCGAGCGCATCGGCCCAGGCTTTGTTGGTGGCCGCTTCGGGCGCGCGCAGGAACGCCGTCCCGACCTGCACCGCCGATGCGCCGAGGATCAGTGCTGCAGCGACGCCGCGGCCATCGGCGATGCCGCCCGTCGCGATGACAGGGATGCTGAGCTTATCGGCGAGGATCGGCAGCAGCGCGAGGAGGCCGATCGCTTGCCGATCGGCGGCGCCTGCTTCGAAGGCGCCGCGATGGCCGCCGGCTTCGACGCCTTGCGCGACGATGGCATCGGCGCCGGCTTTCTGCGCTTCGAGCGCTTCGGCCAGCGTAGTGACGGTGGCGAACCACGCAATGCCGTGCGTTTTGAGCTTCTCGATATAGGGCGCGGGGAATAGCCCCATGATCGACGATACCGCGCGCGGACCGGCGGTGATGAGCGCTTCGCATTGCGAGGCAAAATCGGGCGGCGTCATATCGCCGGCAGTCGTTGCGACCGGCGGTCCCCATTGGCCGAGGAAGTCACGCGTCTTGGCTTCGGCTGTGGCGTCGCGCTGCGGTGGCGGATCGGGAATCCATAGATTGAGTTGGAAGCCGCCATTGCTCTGGCCGCGGAAATCGCGCGCCCAGGCTTCGATGCCGTCCGGCTTCGTCAGCAGCGCACCCATGCCGCCCATGCCGCCGGCATTGGCGACAGCCGCCGCGAGCGCGACCGGGCAAGCGCCCGCCATCGGCGCTTGCAGGATCGGAATCTGCAGGCCGTAGCGCCGCGTGAAGCTTTGGACACGATCGAGCACGGACATCGCTGCTCCTCCGAAATTTTTTCGCGTGCGGAGAACCTAGCACCCGTCGCTACGAAGGCGAGGCGGCAAAAGAAGAGCGATATTCGCGATTGCCGATGTTGCTAAGCGGCGTCGCTTTCCAGAGCGAGGTGCGGGCGCATCGCCTTGCGCCGGGACCCGGCGCGAAGGAAAGAAATGAAGGCGCGGAGCTTCGGAGGCATTTGGTCGCGGCTCGGATAGAAGAGATGAAAGCCGGTAAAGGGCAACGACCATCCTTCGAGCACTGCAACCAGCCGGCCCGCCGCGATATGTGGCTGCATGTAATCTTCGAGCATATAGCTGATGCCAACGCCGTTCAGCGCGGCACGCACGAGATGATCGAGGTCGTTGGTGATGAGCGCGCCCTCGACAGCCACGTCGATCTTCTCCGCGCCGCGCGCGAATTCCCATTTTCGGATCGCGCCGGTCGTGTCGCGAAAGCGGATGCAGTCATGCTCGCGCAGATCCTCCGGCCTGGACGGCTGGCCATGCGCCGCGAGATAGGCGGGCGATGCAACCGCGATCAAGCGCGAATCCGGCGTGACGCGGACCGCGACCATATCGCGCTCGATGCGCGAGCCGATACGCATGCCGGCGTCGAAATGGCCGTTAACAATGTCGAGCTGCGAATCATCGATCGTGATGTCGAGCACGATATCCGGATAGGCGGCGCGGAAGTTGGACAGGATCGGATCGATCACCATCTTGACGGCGAGGCTTCCGACGGCGAGACGCAGCACGCCCGACGGCGTATCGCTGTGCGCAGCGAGCGATTCAATTGCGTTGCCGAGTTCGTCGAGCGCCGGATGGATCTGCCGCAGCAACTGATCGCCGGCCTCGGTCAGCGCAACGCTCCGCGTCGTGCGATTGAGCAGGCGCACGCCGAGCCGCTTCTCGAGCGTGCTGATTGTTTGGCTCATGGTCGATGCTGAAATGCCCAGCGCGGCCGCAGCCTTGGAGAAGTTTCCGTGGTCTGCGACCGCGACGAAAGCAGTCAGCCCGCCGAATTCGGCACCTCGCATGGGCATTAGTTCTCGTTCGCTGCGCACTTGCGGGATTGCGATGAGAATTTGCGCGCGGTCTCGCGCAGGCTCGCTTCCAACGCCCGCGGATCGACATGGTCCGCATCCATGATCGTCCGGATGATGGGGTCGGCCAGCGCGTCCCGGAGTGCCGGCTCGGTGTTGCAGCCAAACATTCTGCCCTCCTAGGCACCGCCCTTGAAAACACGTGACGGGCGGCGCAAATTATGTTACTGAACGGTAACACCCGAACAATACTTACCGGTCAGTAACATGTCAACAGGGGAATTGGAAATGCACAGCCAACCCGTCGCGGAGAAGGAAGCCGCGTCCAAGGCGGCATTGGATGGACCTCCCCGCGAGCGCATCCTCAAGGTCGCTCGGGACCTGTTCTATCGCCAGGGCATCCACGCCGTGGGCGTCGACGCCATCGCCGCGGCGGCCGGAACCAACAAGATGACGCTCTACCGGCATTTCGGCTCTAAGGACGAGCTGATCGCCGAATGCCTCGCCGCCTATGTTGCCGAATTGGAGGGCGCGTGGAACGAGTTTGCGAAAAAGCATCCGGGCGATGCCCTCGGCCAGCTCCATAGCTGGCTGCGCTATGTCGGCGAGTTCAAGCTGCAGCAGGCGGAGCGCGGCTGTGCCTTCATCAATGCCGCTGCCGAGCTACCCGACAAGAATCATCCGGCGCGGCGCGTCATCGAGCAGCATAAAAGCGAGCTGCGCCGTAAGCTGATCGCGCTCTGCGACGAGGCGGGGCTGGTTGAGCCAGATCTTCTCGCCGACAAGATGTTCCTTCTCTGCGAAGGCGCCCGCACCAGCATTCAAAGCATCGGTCCCAACGGACCGGCCTCGCGCCTGCCGCAAATGCTCGACGGCCTCGTTGCCGATCACGCGCCGCGCAAGAGCTGACGCCCCATCTTCGCAAAGAAAGGGCATCGCAAAGAAAAGGGCCGCAGCGGATGCTGCGGCCCTGATCGACTTGCTTCCTAGAGAAGCGACGAACTTCGAAATTAGAAGTCCATGCCGCCCATGCCGCCACCATGATCGTGGGCGGGCATCGGCGCCTTTGGTGCCGGCTTCTCGGCGACCATCGCCTCGGTGGTGATGAGCAGGCCGGCGACCGAAGCCGCATCCTGCAGCGCCAGGCGGACGACCTTGGTCGGGTCGACGATGCCGGACTTCACCATGTCGACGTAGTTGCCGCTCTGGGCATCGTAGCCGTAGTTGACGTCGCTCTTGTCGAGCAGCTTGCCGATGACGATCGAGCCGTCGGTGCCGGCATTCTCGGCGATGGTGCGCACCGGGATTTGCAGCGCGCGGCGCACGATCTCGATACCGGTCTTCTGGTCGTCGTTCTCGGGCTTCAGCTTCGAGAGCACCTTGGTCGCGTAGAGCAGGGCCGTGCCGCCGCCGGCGAGGATGCCTTCCTCAACCGCCGCGCGGGTGGCGTGCATCGCGTCATCAACGCGATCCTTGCGCTCTTTCACCTCGACTTCGGTCGCGCCGCCGACGCGGATCACCGCGACACCGCCCGCGAGCTTCGCGAGGCGCTCCTGGAGCTTCTCGCGATCGTAGTCCGAGGTGGTTTCCTCGATCTGCTGACGGATCTGGCCGGTGCGGGCCTGGATGTCGGCCTTCTTGCCCGAGCCGTCGATGATCGTGGTGTTCTCTTTCTCGATGCGGACACGCTTGGCCTTGCCGAGCATGTCGAGCGTGACATTCTCGAGCTTGATGCCGAGGTCTTCGGAGATGAGCTGGCCGTTGGTGAGGATCGCGATGTCTTCGAGCATCGCCTTACGGCGATCGCCGAAGCCGGGAGCTTTCACCGCCGCGACCTTGAGGCCGCCGCGCAGACGGTTCACGACCAGGGTCGCGAGCGCCTCGCCTTCGACATCTTCCGCGATGATCAGGAGCGGCTTGCCCGACTGCACCACCGCCTCGAGGACGGGGAGCATGGCTTGCAGGCCCGAGAGCTTCTTCTCGTAGAGGAGGATGTAGGGCTCGTCGAGCTCCGCGACCATCTTGTCGGCGTTGGTCACGAAGTAGGGCGAGATGTAGCCGCGGTCGAACTGCATGCCTTCGACGACGTCGAGTTCGGTCTCGAGGCTCTTGGCCTCTTCCACCGTGATCACGCCCTCATTGCCGACCTTCTGCATCGCTTTCGCGATCATCGAGCCGATTTCCGTCTCGCCATTCGCCGAGATCGTGCCGACCTGGGCGATCTCGTCATTGGTCGAGACCTTCTTCGAGCGCTTCTTCAGATCCTCGACCACTGCCTCGACGGCGAGGTCGACACCGCGCTTCAGGTCCATCGGGTTGAGGCCCGCGGCCACTGCGCGGACGCCTTCGCGCACGATCGCCTGGGCGAGGATGGTCGCCGTGGTCGTGCCGTCGCCGGCCTGGTCGTTGGTCTTCTGGGCGACTTCGCGCAGCATCTGCGCGCCCATGTTCTCGAACTTATCCGAGAGCTCGATTTCCTTTGCGACGGTGACGCCGTCCTTGGTGATGCGCGGCGCGCCGAACGACTTGTCGATGACGACGTTGCGGCCTTTCGGACCGAGCGTCACCTTCACCGCATTGGCGAGGATGTCGACGCCGCGCAGCAAGCGGTCGCGCGCGTCGACATTGAATTTAACTTCCTTGGCTGCCATGGATTTGCCTCTTCAGGTTTTCTTTGAAAATCAGTTAGGTATCAGGCGACCTT
The DNA here is from genome assembly GCA_035573175.1 of Allostellaceae bacterium. Taxonomy (GTDB): domain Bacteria; phylum Pseudomonadota; class Alphaproteobacteria; order ATCC43930; family CGMCC-115725; genus CAIKMD01. The sequence continues at coordinate 1,114 of DATMZZ010000055.1, read as the reverse complement.
GCGGCCCTTGGCCGGCGTGCCCTCGATGATGCCCATGATGTCGCTTTCCTTCATGATCATCAGGTCTTCGCCGTCGATCTTCACCTCGGTGCCCGACCACTTGCCGAAGAGGACGCGGTCGCCGACCTTCACGTCGAGCGCGACGAGCTGGCCCTGCTCATTGCGGGCGCCGGGGCCGGCCGCGATGATCTCGCCTTCCATCGGCTTTTCCTGGGCGGTGTCGGGGATGATGATGCCGCCGGCGGTCTTCGAGTCTTGCTCCACGCGCCGAACGACGACGCGGTCGTGCAAGGGACGGAACTTCATGAAACTCCTCCTGAATTTCAGTTGAGAATGATACTGCTGATGCGAATGGCGCGGTTATTAGCACTCGGGTTTAGCGAGTGCTAGGGAAATCGTGGCGACTTTGCGTGATTTCAAGGGCAGGAGACGTCGCGCGCCGCCAAAAAATGCTTTTTGAAATAAAGTTACGCCTGAAGGCTGGCCTGCCAACCGAAGCCCGGATAAAGCCCGCTTTCGCCCTTCGGGCTTCGGCGGGCAACCCCGCTGCGCGGGCGTAGGTGGCTTGCCAAGCCGAAGCGCTGCCACCAGCCCGCCTTCGCCCGTTGGGCTTCGGCGGGGCAGCCTCCGCACTGCGCGCAGGCTGGTGGGCGCTGTAGGGATTGAACCTACGACCCCACCCGTGTGAAGGGTGTGCTCTCCCGCTGAGCTAAGCGCCCCCGATCGAACGGGTTGGGGAGGGATAAAGCTTGGATGCTGTAGCGTCAAGGCATTCGCACCCCGCCGTGGCAATGCTTTGACAGCGCGGGCCTCGCTGTGGTGGGGCGCGACGACAATCGAAGAAGAACGGGCGCGTAGGGCGAGGGTGGCGAATATACCGGCTATCGCCCCCGCTCCGAGCCGGTGATTCGCGTCAATCGATGACTGCGACAATCCGATCATCCTCAAGATGCCCCCGCGATGGCCGGGCGCGCCGCATCATTCGGCGCGCCCGGCCGCAGACGTCAATGCGCTCGAGGCCTGGCTGTCGCCGGCACAGAAGTCGAGTGGCGATTTGGACGAACTCGCGCGCCGTAATCTACGCCGTACGGCCCTGTACTGGCGCGGCAAATTA
>DATMZZ010000054.1:0-7225 GCA_035573175.1 Allostellaceae bacterium | reverse complement strand
CGATCTGAAGACCGTGCGCCCGATCGTCGCCGAAGTCGGCGTGCTGCCGCGCGCCCATGGCTCGGCGCTCTTCACCCGCGGCGAGACGCAGTCGCTTGGCGTCGCCACGCTCGGCACCGGCCAGGATGAGCAGATCATCGATGCGCTCGAAGGCGAATTCCGCGCGCATTTCCTGCTGCATTACAACTTCCCGCCCTATTCGACCGGCGAGGCCGGCCGCATGGGCTCGCCCGGACGACGCGAGATTGGCCATGGCAAGCTTGCCTGGCGCGCGGTGCACCCGCTTCTGCCGGAGAAGGAGAAGTTCCCTTACACGATCCGCGTCGTTTCCGAGATCACGGAATCGAATGGCTCATCCTCGATGGCGACGGTGTGCTCTTCCTCGCTGTCGCTGATGGATGCGGGCGTGCCGCTGGCGCGGCCGGTCGCGGGCATCGCCATGGGCCTCATCAAGGAAGGCGATAAATTCGCCGTTCTCTCCGACATCCTCGGCGACGAGGATCATCTCGGCGACATGGACTTCAAGGTCGCCGGCACGGAGAAAGGCATCACCGCGCTGCAGATGGACATCAAGATCACCTCGATCACCGAGGAGATCATGAAGGTTGCGCTGCATCAGGCACAAGGCGGCCGGATTCACATCCTCGGCGAGATGTCGAAGGCACTCGAAGCGGCGCGCGAAGCGGTCTCGAACAACGCGCCGCGCATCACCACCATCACTATCCCGAAGGACAAGATCCGCGAAGTCATCGGCTCGGGCGGCAAGGTCATCCGCGAGATCTGCGAGGTGACCGGCGCCAAGGTCGATATCGAGGACGACGGCACGATCAAGGTCGCGGCGGTCGATGGCGATGCGGCGAAAGCGGCGATCGACTGGATCCGCGGCATCGTCGCCGAGCCCGAGGTCAATGTGATCTATACCGGCAAGGTGGTGAAGACCGTCGATTTCGGCGCCTTCGTCAACTTCCTCGGCGCGCGCGACGGCCTCGTCCATATCAGCGAGCTGGCGCCGCAACGCGTCGGCAAGACCACCGATGTCGTGAAGGTCGGGGACCAGGTGAAGGTCAAGGTGCTGGGCTTCGACGATCGCGGCAAGGTCAAGCTGTCGATGAAGCAGGTCGATCAGACGACCGGCGAAGACATCAGCGCCAAGCTCGCCGAAGAAAAGCGCCAACGCGATGACGCGAAGGCTGCACAAACCCAGCCCGCCCAGTGATTGGCGGCTGAAGGGCAAAACCGAGGATTGGCGCGACAGCCGGTCCTCGGACTTGCTATGGTCGTGGGCGGAGGAAATGGTTGGTGAAGGCGCTTAACCCGTTGCTCATCTCCGGGCGCGAAGTGCTGCCCTTGGTCGAAGGCGGCAAGGGCATTTCTGTGTCCAATGGCGAAAGCTCCGGCGCCTGGGCGGCGAGCGGTGGCGTTGGCACCTTCTCGGGCGTCAATGCCGATAGCTTCGATCCGAACGGCAACAAGCTCGAGCAAATCTACAGAGGCCGCACGCGGCGCGAGCGGCATGAGGAACTGATCGCCTTCTCGATTGCCGGCGGCATTCATCAGGCGCGCGTCGCCTATGAGCGCTCCAACGGGCAGGGCCGCATCCACATGAACATCCTGTGGGAGATGGCCGCCGCCGAGCGCATCCTCCACGGCGTGCTGGAAGGCGCGCGTGGCCTCATCAACGGCGTCACGTGCGGCGCCGGCATGCCCTACAAGATCGCCGAAATCTGCCAGCGCTACGGCGTCTACTACTATCCAATCGTCTCGTCGGGACGCGCTTTCCGCGCGCTGTGGAAACGCGCCTATCACAAATTCCGCGATCTCATGGGCGCGGTCGTCTACGAGGATCCGTGGCTCGCCGGCGGGCATAACGGCATCACCAACAGCGAGAATCCGGAAGTGCCGGAGCCGCCCTTTGGGCGCGTGCTCGAGCTTCGCCAGTTGATGCGCGAATTCGGCCTCGACCATACGCCGATCGTGATGGCGGGCGGCGTGTGGCGTCTCGACGAATGGGAAGACTGGATCGACAATCCCGATCTCGGGCCGATCGCTTTCCAATTCGGCACGCGGCCGCTGCTCACCAAGGAAAGCCCGATCTCCGATGCGTGGAAGCGCAAGCTGCTGACGCTGAAAGAGGGCGACGTCTATCTCAACCGCTTCAGCCCGACCGGCTTCTATTCCTCGGCGGTGCGCAACAACTTCCTCAACGAGCTGCGCGACCGCAATGACCGCCAGATCCCCTATTCGATCGGGGCGGTGGGCGATCACCTCGCCGCGCTCGAAGTCGGCGCGCGGCATCGCGTTGTCTATGTCACGCCGCATGACCGCGAGCGCGCACTGGGTTGGATCGGCCAGGGCTTCACCGAAGCGCTGCGCACGCCGGATTCGACGCTGGTCTTCGTCGAGCCGAAGAAGGCGCTCGAGATCCGCAACGACCAGATCAATTGCATGGGCTGTCTCTCGGCCTGCCAATTCTCGAATTGGGCGCAGAACGAGCAGGGCACGACCGGCAAGAAGGCCGATCCGCGCAGCTTCTGCATCCAAAAGACCTTGCAGGCGATCAGCCACTCCGACGATTGCGAATACGAGCTGATGTTCTCCGGCCACAACGCGTATCGTTTCGGCAGCGATCCGTTTTACAGGAACGGCTTCATCCCGACCGTGCATGAACTGGTCGAGCGGCTGAAAACCGGCGCCTGACCGTACGGCGCCATCGGGGGAATAGATGGCGAAGCTCAAACTCATCCTCGGCTGCTGGCATTACGACCGCACCCGCGCGCTCGCCGATGGCAGCGTGCAGCCCGACGGCATCGAGCTCGAATATCGCAGCGCGCCGCAGGTCGGCGCGATCATGGAACGGGCGATGAAAGGCGAGTTCGACGTCTCCGAGCTCGGCATCACCTATTACCTGCGCAGCCTCGAGCAGCCCGATCCGCCTTTCGTCGCGATCCCGGTCTTTCCCAATCGCCTCTTTCGCCACGGCGCGATCTTCATCAACAAGGACAGCGGCATCAAAGAGCCGCGCGATCTGATCGGCCGCAAGGTTGGCGAGCTGCATCGCTATGGCCATGACGCCGGCATCTGGGCAAAGGGCCCGCTTCATGAGGATTACGCCGTCGCCGCCGACAGCATGAGCTATTATGTCGGCGGGCTCGATGCGCCAAGCAATGAGGCGGACTGGGCGGCGCCCGCGACACCGCCGGGCGTCACGATCAACACGATCGGTGCCGGCCAGACGCTCGATAAGATGCTCTTGGATGGCGCGATCGATGCGTTGTTCTCGGCGTGGATTCCACCTTCGATGCATGCCGGCTCGCCGAAGATCGGTCGCCTGTTCGAGGATTTCGAGACGGTCGAGCGCGATTATTTCGCGCGTACGCAGGTTTTTCCGATCATGCACACGGTGGTGATCAAGCGCTCGATCTATCGCGAAAATCCATGGGTGGCGCGCGCGATCATGGATGCGTTCGAAAAGGCAAAGCAGGCAGCGCAGAATATTTATCGCGCCGGCTCGACCTTCTTCTCGCCCGCGCTGATGATTCCCTGGGCCGCCGCGCTGCAGGAACGCAACCGACGGCTCATGGGCGACGATTTCTGGCCTTATGGCATCGAGCGAAACCGCAAGGCGCTCGAGACCTGTCTGCGCTACAACCGCCAGCAGCGGCTCTTGTCACGCGACTGGAAGCTCGAAGAGCTCTTCGTGCCCGAGACGCTCGGCTAGAGCGGTATCACAGCGCACTGCATCAGCCAGACTTATCGCGTCACCGCGGGCTTGTCCCGCGGGTACATGGATTGCCGGGACAAGCCCGGCAATGACGATAAGAGATGAGGCTGATCGGAATCTGTTCTAAGCCAAACCTGTTAGCTCTTCCGGCAGCTTCGCGAGATCGAAGCGGCCGCGCTTCAGATCGTGCCCAGCGCCATCGATCGCGATCAGCCGCGTCGGTGCCGTGATCGCTTTGATTGCGGATTCCAGCTCAGCGATTGAGGCGAAACCATCATTGGTTCCCGATACGAACAGTGCCGGCACGCGCAGTTGCGGGAAATGCTGCGTGCGAAGCTGCGCTGGCTTATTCGGCGGATGCAGCGGATAGGACAGCAGCAACAGCGTCGCAGCGATATCGGATGCTTCGGCCGCGAGCATGCTTGCCTGCCGCCCGCCATAGGAATGCCCGCCGAGATAGAGTTTGCCCGACACATGCTTGCGCAATTCTCCGGCCGCGTCGCGCAAGCCCGCGCGATCGGCAGCGGCGGTAGCGGGCGAGGGCGGACCTTTAGGACGCTTGCGGCGAAAGGCGAGATCGCAGCGCAGCACGGTGAAACCGCATTCGCAAAAAACGCTCGCGACGGCGACCAACAGCGGGGCTGTACAATCGCTGCCCGCGCCATGCGTTAGTACAAGCCCGGCACCCCTCGCTTCACTCGGCTCGTGCAGGAAGCCACGAACCGCGGCGGTGTCGAGTGCGGTGACGCGCGCCTCGTTCACGCCCAATCGATCACCGTTGGGGCGCTTAGGGCCGGCCGAAGAGCTCGTACCAATGGCTGCGCATCGCTTCCCAGGAGCGCACATCGGCGCTGGCATTGTAAGCGAGCGCGGGCATGCGGCCGCCGGCGTCGGGATTGGTGAAGGCGTGTTTCGCGCCACCATAGGTGATGACCTGCCAATCGACATTGGCCTTGGTCATCTCGGCCTCGAAAGCCGCGACCTGCTCGGGCGGCACCAGCGGATCCTCGGCTCCGGTGCAGACAAGGATTTTCCCGGTGATGTTCTTCGCCTCGTCCGGATTCATGGTCGACAGGATGCCGTGGAAGCTGACCACGCCGGCGAGCGGCGTGCCCATGCGCGCGAGCTCGAGCACGCAGAGTCCGCCGAAGCAATAGCCCATCGCGCCGATGCGCTTTGCATCGACATTCGGCCGCGCGACGAGCGCGTCGTAACCGGCGCGCACATGCCGGCGCAGCTTGTCGTTGTCCTCGCGCAGCGCGCCCATGAGGTTCATCGAATCCTCGGGCTTCTGCGCGATGCGCCCGCCGCCATACATATCGACGGCGAGCGCGACATAGCCAAGCTCGGCGATCATGCGCGCGCGGCGTTTCGGATGGTCGTTGAGGCCCGGCGCTTCATGGACGATCAGTACGCCGGGGCGCCGGCCGCTGCCTTCGGGATCGGCGAGATAGCCGTTGAACGTCGTATCGCCGGCGGAATAGGTCAGGGTCTCGATCTTCATGGTGCGCCTCCCGTGGCTGGCCCCCAGGTCAATGGTGCGGCTTATAAGCGCGCTTGGCCCCGGGCGGCAATTCGGCTAAATTTAGATTACCTCTAAACTGGGGGCTTATGAGTTCCCATATTGGTGTCATGAGCAATCATCGTCCGTTTGCCAATGCCCTTGAATTGCTGCGCGCCGCCAAGCTGCGGCCGACGCGGCAGCGCTTGGCGCTGGCCAAGCTCCTGTTCGAGAAGGGCGATCGTCATGTCACCGCTGAGCAGCTGCATGATGAAGCTGTGGCGGCGTCGATCCCGGTGTCGCTGGCGACGGTCTACAACACGCTGCATCAATTCGTCGGCGCGCGGCTACTGCGCGAGGTCGTGGTCAATCCAGGCCGGTCCTATTTCGATACCAATATCGCCGATCACCACCATTTCTTCTTCGAAGAAACCGGCAAGCTGATGGATATCGCGAGCGACAGGATCGAGGTGACCAATCTGCCGCAACCGCCGCATGGCGCGATCCGCCGCGTCGATGTCGTGATCCGTGTCGGGCCGAAAGGCTCAGGCGCGGCCTAAGCGTTGACAGCCCCGAGCGCAGATGTTAATCTAGAATCATTCTAAACTAGTACATTTCTGACTGACTGAGGAAGAGGATCATATGGCCAAGCTACAAGGCAGTAAGACGGAAGCGAATCTGAAAGAGGCCTTCGCCGGCGAGAGCCAGGCGAACCGCCGCTATCTCTATTTCGCACAAAAGGCGGATGTCGAAGGCTACAACGACGTCGCGACCGTGTTCCGCTCGACCGCGGAAGGCGAGACCGGCCATGCGCACGGCCATCTCGAATACCTGCAGGAAGTCGGCGATCCGGCGACCGGCAAGCCGATCGGCTCGACCGATAAGAATCTCGCTGCGGCGGTTGCCGGCGAGACGCATGAATACACCGACATGTATCCCGGCATGGCGAAGACCGCCCGCCAGGAAGGCTTCGACGAGATCGCCGACTGGTTCGAGACGCTCGCCAAGGCCGAGAAATCGCATGCCGGCCGCTTCCAGAAAGCGCTCGACTCGCTCGGCAAGTAAGCCGTCGTCATTCGTGGGGAGGGACGCCGCACGCGGTGTCCCTCCTCTTTTCCATTTTCGTACGGAGTAGCGGATGTCCGAGGGCGGTCTCGGCGCGCCGGTGCGCCATCCCATTGCCTGGCAGGATCCTGATTTTTACGACGCCGCCAAGATCGAGGCGGAGCTTCATCGCGTTTTCGACATCTGCCACGGCTGCCGCCGCTGCTTCAATCTTTGCGACAGCTTCCCGCGGCTCTTCGACATGATCGATGAGGGGCCGACCGGCGAGCTCGATGGCGTGCCGAAAGAGAAATACGCCGAAGTCGTCGAAGCCTGCACGCTCTGCGACATGTGCTTCATGACGAAATGCCCCTACGTGCCGCCGCATGAATTCAACATCGACTTCCCGCATCTGATGCTGCGCCACCGCGCGGCGCAGGAGAAAGCCGGCAAGGTCGCCTTCACCGATCGCGCGCTCGCCGAGACCGATCGCAACGGCAGGTTGGCGCGTCCGGTCGCGCCGCTGATCAATTGGGCGGGCAAGCTCGAGAACAAGCTGACGCGGCCGATCATGGAAGCGGTCGCGGGGATCGATCGTCACGCCGCGCTGCCGAAATTCCACACGCAAACTTTCGAGGCGCGGGCGCTGCGCCGCTCGGCGAAGCCCGACGAGACCGCCCCGGGTTTTGGCCGCAAGGCTGTGCTCTATGCGACCTGCTTCGTCAATTACAACAACCCGCAGATCGGCGAGGCAACGCGGGCCGTGCTCGCGAAGAACGGTGTCGCGACCGAAGTGGTTTATCCCGAATGCTGCGGCATGCCGCAGATGGAGCAGGGCGAGCTGTCCCGTGTTGCCGCCAAGGCGAAGAACGTCGCGCTCGCGCTGAAGCCCTATATCGAGCAAGGCTACGACATCGTCGCGCTCGTGCCGTCCTGTGCGCTGATGCTGAAATTCGAAT